>NZ_JBVHHL010000032.1:0-81513 GCF_055561075.1 Streptomyces sp. NPDC022910 | reverse complement strand
TCGGCGTTGTGGGAGGCGTCCTTGTTCGAGGAGCACGACTTCCGGGACATCAAGATCTCGGTGAAGCACAACGATCCGGTCGTGATGGTGGAGGCGTACCGTCAGCTGGCGGCGCGGTGCGAGTATCCGCTGCACCTGGGTGTCACGGAGGCCGGTCCGGCTTTCCAGGGCACGATCAAGTCGGCGGTGGCTTTCGGTGCGCTGTTGTCGCAGGGTATCGGTGACACGATCCGGGTTTCCCTGTCTGCGCCTCCGGTGGAGGAGGTGAAGGTCGGTATCCAGATCCTGGAGTCGCTGAATCTGCGGCAGCGTGGCCTGGAGATCGTCTCGTGTCCGTCGTGTGGTCGTGCCCAGGTCGACGTGTACAAGCTGGCCGAGGAGGTCACGGCGGGTCTGACGGGTATGGAGGTGCCGTTGCGGGTCGCGGTCATGGGCTGTGTGGTCAATGGTCCGGGGGAGGCTCGTGAGGCGGATCTGGGCGTTGCTTCCGGGAACGGCAAGGGTCAGATCTTCGTGAAGGGTGAGGTCATCAAGACCGTGCCCGAGTCGAAGATCGTGGAGACCCTCATCCAGGAGGCGATGAAGCTCGCCGAGCAGATGGAGAAGGACGGCGTCACCTCCGGCACTCCGACCGTCACCACGCCAGGGACATCTGGCATCACCGTCGGCTGACCGGATTTACCAGCGAGTGAGCCGAAGGAGCGCGACGGTGCCGAGGAGGTGACCGCGCGGAGGCCCGGCGAGGGAGGGCCGAGCACGGTCGCCTCCTCGGCACCGGCTGTGGCGCTGCGAAGGTGAACCGAGCTCTTGAAAAGAGGGGAGGCCCGGGCGTGACGATTCTGGAGAACATCCGGGAACCACGCGACCTGAAGGCGCTGTCCGAGGCAGAGCTGAGTCAACTGGCCGAGGAGATCAGGGAGTTCCTGGTTCACGCGGTCGCCAGGACGGGTGGTCACCTGGGGCCCAATCTGGGGGTGGTGGAACTCTCCATCGCGCTCCACCGGGCCTTCGAGTCACCGGTCGACCGCATCCTGTGGGACACCGGCCACCAGAGCTATGTCCACAAGCTGCTGACAGGGCGTCAGGACTTTTCCAAGCTGCGCGGCAAGGGGGGCCTGTCCGGCTATCCCTCGCGTGAGGAGTCCGAGCACGACATCATCGAGAACAGCCACGCGTCCACCGCGCTCGGCTGGGCGGACGGGCTCGCCAAGGCCCGTCAAGTGCAGGGGGAGAAGGGGCACGTCGTCGCCGTCATCGGCGACGGCGCGCTGACCGGCGGCATGGCGTGGGAGGCACTCAACAACATCGCCGCCGCCAAGGACCGACCGCTGATCATCGTCGTCAACGACAACGAACGCTCCTACGCGCCGACCATAGGCGGCCTCGCCAACCACCTGGCCACCCTGCGCACGACGGACGGCTACGAGAAGGTCCTGGCCTGGGGCAAGGACGTGCTGCAGCGCACACCTGTCGTCGGCAACACCGTCTACGAGGCCCTGCACGGCGCGAAGAAGGGCTTCAAGGACGCGTTCGCGCCACAGGGCCTGTTCGAGGACCTGGGCCTGAAGTACGTCGGCCCGATCGACGGACACGACATCCGGGCCGTCGAGTCGGCGCTGCGCCGCGCTAAACGCTTCCACGGACCGGTGCTGATCCACTGCCTCACCGAGAAGGGCCGAGGCTACGAGCCCGCGCTCGCCCATGAGGAGGACCACTTCCACACGGTCGGCGTGATGGACCCGCTCACCTGCGAGCCCCTCGCGCCGTCGGGCGGTCCCTCGTGGACGTCGGTCTTCGGCGACGAGATCGTCCGGATCGGCGAGGAGCGCGAGGACGTCGTGGCGATCACGGCGGCCATGCTGCACCCTGTGGGCCTGACCAAGTTCGCGGAGCGGTTCCCCCACCGGGTGTGGGACGTGGGGATCGCCGAGCAGCACGCGGCCGTGTCCGCGGCCGGTCTCGCGACCGGGGGGCTGCACCCCGTCGTCGCCGTCTACGCGACCTTCCTCAACCGTGCCTTCGACCAGCTCCTCATGGACGTCGCCCTGCACCGCTGCGGCGTCACGTTCGTCCTGGACCGGGCCGGGGTCACGGGCGTCGACGGACCCTCGCACAACGGCATGTGGGACATGTCGGTCCTACAGGTCGTACCGGGCCTGAGGATCGCCGCTCCGCGCGATGCCGACCAGTTGCGGGCGCAGCTGCGGGAGGCGGTCGCGGTCGACGACGCGCCGACCCTGATCCGCTTCCCGAAGGAGTCGGTGGGCCCGGCGATCCCGGCGGTGGACCGCGTGGGCGGCCTGGACGTGCTGTCTCGCGCGGAGCGGCCCGAGGTGCTCCTGGTCGCCGTCGGCGTCATGGCTCCCGTCTGCCTGCAGGCCGCCGAGCTGCTTCAGGCCCGGGGCATCGGCTGCACCGTCGTCGACCCGCGCTGGGTCAAGCCCGTCGACCCCTCGCTGCCGGGACTTGCCGCCGAACACCGGCTCGTCGCGGTCGTCGAGGACAACAGCCGGTCCGCCGGCGTCGGCTCCGCGGTCGCGCTGGCGCTGGGCGACGCCGATGTCGACGTGCCCGTGCGGCGGTTCGGAATCCCGGAACAGTTCCTCGCGCACGCCAAGCGGGGCGAGGTGCTCGCGGACATCGGCCTCACGCCCGTCGAGGTCGCGGGGCGGATCAGCGCCTGCCTGACCGCCAAGGACGAGCTGTCCAAGGAGAAACAGGAATGACCACCCCTTCCGGGAACCGGCAGTTCGACCTCGGCGCGCTCCTTGCCGAGCGCGGGGGCGAGCGCTACGAGCTGCACGCCAGGTACCTCAACCACCAGCTCCCGCGCATGCTCCACACCATCGGCTTCGACAAGGTCTACGAGCGGGCCGAGGGTGCCCACTTCTGGGACGCGGACGGCAACGACTACCTGGACATGCTCGCCGGGTTCGGGGTGATGGGACTGGGGCGCCACCACCCCGTGGTCCGCAAGGCGCTGCACGACGTCCTGGACGCGCAGCTCGCCGACCTCACCCGCTTCGACTGCCAGCCGTTGCCCGGGCTGCTGGCGGAGAAGCTGCTGACCCACAGCCCGCACCTGGAGAGGGTCTTCTTCGGCAACAGCGGGACGGAGGCGGTCGAGACCGCGCTGAAGTTCGCCCGCTTCGCCACCGGCAAGCCACGGATCCTGTACTGCGAGCACGCCTTCCACGGCCTGACCACCGGCTCGCTGTCCGTGAACGGCGAGCGTGGCTTCCGCGACGGCTTCGCGCCGCTGCTGCCCGACACGGCGATCCCGCTCGGCGATCTCGACACCCTGGCCCGGGAACTGAGGAAGGGGGACGTGGCGGCCCTCATCGTCGAGCCGATCCAGGGCAAGGGTGTCCACGAGGCGCCTCCCGGTTATCTCCGGGCCGCCCAGGAGCTGCTGCACCGGCACAAGGCGCTGCTGATCGCGGACGAGGTGCAGACCGGCCTCGGCCGGACCGGGGACTTCTACGCCTACCAGCACGAGAGCGGCGTCGAACCCGACCTGGTGTGTGTGGCGAAGGCACTCTCCGGCGGATATGTGCCCGTCGGCGCCACTTTGGGCAAGGAGTGGATCTTCAAGAAGGTCTACTCGTCCATGGACCGGGTGCTCGTGCACTCGGCGAGCTTCGGATCCAACGCGCAGGCGATGGCGGCCGGGCTCGCCGTCCTGTCCGTCATGGAGAACGAGCAGGTCGTCGCGAACGCGCGTGCCGTCGGAGAGCAGCTGAAGTCCCGACTGGCGGCACTCGTCGACAAGTACGAGCTGCTCAGCGACGTACGCGGCCGGGGCCTGATGATCGGTGTCGAGTTCGGCAGGCCCACCTCGCTGAAGCTGCGCAGCCGGTGGACCATGCTCCAGGCGGCCCGCAAGGGTCTGTTCGCACAGATGGTGGTGGTCCCGCTGCTGCAACGGCACCGAATCCTCACCCAGGTCTCCGGTGACCACCTGGAGGTGATCAAGCTGATCCCGCCGCTGATCATCGGTGAACAGGACGTCGACCGGTTCGTGGAGGCCTTCACCGCCGTCATGGACGACGCGCACAGTGGCAGCGGTCTGATGTGGGACTTCGGCAAGACACTGATCAAGCAGGCGGTGGCACACCGCTAGCCAAGGCCGAGAGGCTTTGCCTCTGAGGCAAGAAAGTTGCCATAGAGGCAAAGCTGCGGCTGAATGGGGAGCATGAGCTCTCCCCAGAACGAGTCCCGGACGGGCGAGGATCTGCCGGTCGTCGCGCCGCAGCTGCGTGCGCTGCGCCGCCGTGCCTCGCTCACCCTGGAGGCGGCGGCCCGTACCGCCGGGCTCTCCGCCGCGCACCTCTCACGGCTCGAGACCGGGCAGCGCCAGCCCTCGCTGCCTGTGCTGCTCACGCTCGCCCGCATCTACGGTACGACGGTCTCCGAACTGCTCGGCGAGACCGTCGCCGACCGGGACGCGGTCGTCCGCGCCCCCGACATGGAGCCGACCCGGGCGGGCGGCTGGACGTACTGGCAGGCCGGCGCACCAGGCCGCGGCATGCAGACCCTTCGCGTCCACATCCCGCACGGCACGCAGGGCGACATCGTACGCGTCCATCCCGGTGAGGAGTGGCTGTACGTCCTGAGCGGGCGGCTGCGGCTGCGGCTGGGCGACACCGCGCATGTGCTCGCGGTCGGTGACAGCGCGCACTTCGACTCCCTGACCCCGCACCGCCTCGCGGCCGCCGACCACGGCGGCACCGAGCTGCTCTTCGTCCACACCCTGTTGCAGAGCCCGACCGCCACGCTCTGCCTCGGTCCCATCCCAGGAGAAACACCATGAGCGAGCAACCGGAGACCGGCCCCAAGCGCAGGGTGATGGAGGAGAAGTTCCCCCGGGCCCTGTGGATCCGCCTGATCATCTACATCGCCGTCGGCCACCTCTTCGCCGCCTTCATCTATCTGCTGTTCGAGGTGGGCGCCAAGTAGGAAGGGCCCCGGTCCGGCGGCCGGGAGCGGGCGCGTTCAGTCCAGCAGTCGCGCGCGCAGCCGCTCCCGCAGCGCCGGCGTGATTCCGAGCCCCTGCTCCAGGTAGGCGTCGACGCCGCCCCAGGTCTCCTCGACGGTCTCGATCGCAGCCGCCAGATACTCGGCGCGCGCGTCGAACAACGGGCTGAGGAGCTCCATCACCTCGGGGGAGTACGTGTCGGGCGACGAACCGTTGCGGTGCACCTTGTACCGGCGGTGCGTGGCATTGGACTCCAGGTAGTCCGCGACGATCGCCTCGCGCTCGACCCCGAGGGCCAGGAGCGTCACGGCGATCGACAGACCCGCGCGGTCCTTGCCCGCGGCGCAGTGCATCAGTGCGGGCACGCTGTCCTCGGACAGTGCGCGCAGTACCTGGGAATGCTCGGCCGTGCGCTGCTTGATGATCGTGCGGTACGAGGCGACCATGCGGCCCGCGGCCTTGCCGTCCGCCAGGAGGGTGCGCAGCTGCTCCAGATCGCCGTCGCGGACCATCTTCCAGAACTCGGCGCCGTCCGCCGGGTCGGTCAGTGGAAGGTTGACGTTCCGCACGCCCGGCAGCTCGACGTCCGGCCCCTCCAGCTGCTTGTCCGCCCCGTTGCGGAAGTCGAAGATCGTGTGCAGGCCGAGGGAGGCGAGGAACGCCGCGTCCTTCTCCGTCGCGTGCGCGAGGTGGCCGCTGCGGAAGATCACTCCCTGCCGCACGCGCCGTCCGTCCACGGTCGGCAGACCGCCCACGTCACGGAAGTTGCGCACCCCGGTCAGCTCGGGCTCGGTAGACGGGACCTGCTGCGTCACGGGGGCTCCTCCCATCCGTCCGACGGCGCTGCTCGCCGACGGGCCGCGCTTCGACCATACGACATGGGTTCATCAGGCAATCATCGGATACCGCGCGCTGTGCTGAACTCGGGCTGAAGACGTTGCCCCCGAGGCTGGTCACCCCCGATGATGTCGGTGCCTGATCGCACCTGTTCGGATCTGTGGGGGCTTGATGTTGGAAATCGGCGCTGACCGTCGTACCTGGCTGCTGTCGGGGCCCGCGAGCAGTTACGCCCTGCGGCTCACCGACGGCGATGAACTGCTGCATCTGCACTGGGGCCCGCGCATCGCGCTTCCCGACGCCGAGGCGCTCGCCGCCCTGCCCGCACCCCGGTACTGGCCCTTCGAGTCCCCGCTCGACGGCCACGAGGAGTACCCGGTCGAGGGCGGCCCCCGCTTCGTGCGCCCCGCCCTGTCCGTCCGTACGCAGGAGCGCCGCGGCACCGAGTGGACGTTCGAGGCGTACGAGGCCGACGGCGACGAGCTGCGGCTGCGGTTCAGCGACGCAGGGCTCCTCACCACCCTCCACTACCGGATGCGCGGAGACGTCGTCGAGCGCTGGGTGACCCTCGCCAACGACGGCCCCGCCCCCGTCGAACTGCTCCGTGCCGACTCCGCGACCTGGACCCTGCCCGAGCGCGAGGGCTGGCGGCTGTCGCAGCTGCACGGCCGCTGGGCGGCCGAGTCCCGGCTCGTGCGGTCCGACCTCACATACGGTGAGAAGGTCATCGGCAGCCGCCGCGGCCACACGGGACACCAGCACCTGCCCTGGGTGGCGCTCGACTCGGAGGCGACCGAGGAGCACGGCGAGGTCTACGGCTGCGCGCTCGCCTGGTCGGGCAGCTGGCGGATCGCGGTGGCCCAGCTCCCGGACGCGCGCGTGCAGATCACCGGCGGGGCCGGGTACGACGACTCCGGCCTGCTGCGCCTGGCGGCCGGGGAGACGTACACCACGCCCGTCTTCGCGGGGCTGTGGAGCGACGGCGGATTCGGCGGCGCGAGCCGTGCCTGGCACGCGTACCAGCGGGCGTACGTCATCCCGGACGCCGACCGGGACCGGCCCGTGCTCTACAACTCCTGGGAGGCCACCGAGTTCGACATCTCCGAGGAGCAGCAGGAGGCGCTCGCGCGGCGGGCGGCGGAGATCGGGGTCGAGCTGTTCGTCGTCGACGACGGCTGGTTCGGCGCCCGCACCAGCGACCGCGCCGGGCTCGGCGACTGGCTGCCCAACCCCGACCGCTTCCCGTCCGGCCTCAAGCCGCTCGCCGACTTCGTGCACGGCCTCGGCATGCAGTTCGGCATCTGGGTCGAACCCGAGATGGTCAACCCCGACAGCGACCTCTACCGCGCTCACCCTGACTGGGTGCAGTACCAGAGTGGGCGAAAGCGGACGGAATTCCGCAATCAACTCGTGCTGAACCTCGCCCGCGAGGACGTCCAGGAGTATCTGTGGGAGCGGCTGGACGGGCTCCTCTCCAGCGCCCCGATCGACTATGTGAAGTGGGACTTCAACCGCTGCTTCACCGACGCCGGCTGGCCCGGGGACCCGTACCCGCAGCGGCTCTGGGTGGACCATGTGCGGGCCCTGTACGCCTTGTTGGACCGCCTGCGGGCCGCGCACCCCAAAGTCGCCTTCGAGTCCTGCTCGGGTGGTGGCGGGCGGGTCGACCTCGGTGTCATGAGCCGTACGGACGAGGTGTGGACTTCAGACAACACCGATCCGCTCGACCGGCTCGCCATCCAGCACGGTTTCAGTCAGATCCATCCGGCCCGGGTCATGGCCGCCTGGGTCACGGACAGCCCGAACACCCAGCTGAACGGGCGAGTCAGCTCGCTGCGCTTCCGGTTCGTGAGTTCCATGGCGGGGGTGCTGGGCGTCGGGGGAGACCTCACGACGTGGACCGACGAGGAGTTGGCGGAGGCCGGCGACTGGGTCGGTCTCTACAAGGAGATCCGCCCCGTCGTCCAGCGCGGCGACCTCTACCGACTGCGGCCGCCGAGGGGCGGGTTGAGCGCTGTCCAGTATGTTCACGGTGACGAGACGGTCGTCCTCGCGTGGCTCCAGGCGCAGCACTACGGCGAGCCGGTCGCCCCGCTGCGGCTGCGCGGCCTCGACCCGGCGGCGACGTATGAATGCCGTGAAACGGGCGAAGTGCACCGGGGTGCCGTGCTGTTGCATCACGGGCTGCCGACCAGCCTGCACGGCGACTTCGATGCGACGGTTATCCGGCTGCGTCGCATCTGAGTGTTCTGCCCGAATTGGAGCCTTCATTCCAACTCGCTCTGGAATGAGGGCTCCTGAAATTACAGCACGTGAGCAGGGTCATAACCGTGACGTACGGTTGTCGCCATGTTCACGTAATTCGGGCGCTTTTCAGGGGGATTGAGAGCGGCTCGCAATCCCGTATCGACGGAGGGTGACGGGGAATTCCCCCAAGGATCAAGAGAAATCCGAGCGCCGGGAACCGGCCGGTTGTGGCCGCGTGTCCCGGTCGCTTACGTTCCCCCTCGATCCGGGTGGAACGCCTAATCCTGCCGCCGCCCGGGGCCCGCATACTCACCCGTGCCCGGCAGGAGCGGGGGACCCACAGGTACGTCGCCTGTTCCGGTCTCCGGAACGGCTAGGGGTAAAGCCGCGCGCAATCGCGGCCGGACATCTCCAGTCCGCACCCGACAGCTCACCTCGCAGGCGCAGGAGAGGAATTCGCCATGCCCGCGAAGGGTAAGCACCGCCGTCCCAAGTCCCGGCGTTTCACCCGTTCCATCGCCGTCGCCGGAACCGGCGGCGCCACGCTCGCGCTGCCGTTGATGGGGGCGAACGGCGCCCATGCCGCCACCCCGACGGCATCCGCTGCCGAGAAGGCCGCCACCTCCGTTCCGGTCGCCGCCGAAAAGAGCGGCGCCCGGGCGAACGGCGCCAGGATCTACACGGTGCAGGCCGACGACTGGCTCGCGAAGATCGCTGACGAGCAGCACGTCAGCGGCGGATGGCAGAAGCTCTACGAGGACAACCGCTCCGTGGTCGGCTCCGACCCGTCGCTGATCCACCCGGGTCTGAAGCTGGCACTCCGCGGTGACCGCGCCGCGTCGCAGACGACCGACCCGTCCGCCACCGAGTCCGAAGCCTCCGCGCCCAGCACCACGACGGCAACCAAGCCCACCACCACCGCGACCGGCTACACCCTGCCGGTCGCGGCCGCCGCCATCGGCACCGGCTACCACGCCGCGGGCAGCATGTGGTCCAGCGGATACCACACCGGCGTGGACTTCATCGCCCCGACCGGCACCAGCCTCAAGGCCATCGCCGCGGGGACGGTCGTCTCGGCCGGCTGGAGCGGTGCGTACGGCAACCAGGTCGTCATCAAGCTCGCCGACGGCTACTACGCGCAGTACGCCCACCTGTCGCAGATCTCCGTCGCCGGGGGCCAGGCCGTGACCCCGGGTCAGCAGATAGGCTTGTCCGGCGCGACCGGCAACGTCACCGGACCGCACCTGCACTTCGAGATCCGCACGACCCCGGACTACGGCTCCGACGTGGACCCGGTCGCCTACCTGCGCTCCCACGGCCTGAGTGTCGGCTGACGCCGTCGGCCGCCCGCCGCCTTCGGGAGGCCGGACCCCCGTTCCCGGGGGTCCGGCCTCCGGCGTTGCCGTTCCGCCGCGCCGGCCCCACGTCCGGTGGCTCACCCGAACACCCCTGATCGGAGGGTTATTCCGGATCGGATCGCATTCGGCGAGTGGTTTATCTCACCGTCCGTCAACCCTTTCCTACGGTCGCGTAGCTCACATCCCAAGGTGAATCATGGGCCGACGTGGCAGACGATTCGAAGAATGACAACAGATCAGTGATCGGGTCGTACGTAGCGGTGGGGGACAGCTTCACCGAGGGCGTCGGCGACCCCGGCCCCGACGGGCAGTTCGTCGGCTGGGCCGACCGGTTCGCGGTGCTCCTCGCCGACCGGCGTCCCGAAGGCGACTTCAAGTACACGAACCTTGCCGTGCGCGGCAAACTGCTGGACCAGATCGTCGCGGACCAGCTTCCGAAGGCCATCGAACTCGCGCCGGACATGGTCTCGTTCTGCGCGGGCGGCAACGACATCATCCGGCCGGGCACCGACCCCGACGAGGTCGCCGAGCGCTTCGAGCGGGCCGTCGCCGACCTCACCTCCGTCGTCGGCACCGTGCTGGTGACGACCGGCTTCGACACCCGTGGCGTCCCTGTCCTCAAGCATCTGCGCGGGAAGATCGCCACCTACAACGGGCACGTCCGGGCGATCGCCGACCGGTACGGCTGCCCGGTCCTCGATCTGTGGTCGCTGAAGACCGTGCAGGACCGGCGCGCCTGGGACGGTGACCGTCTCCACCTCTCGCCCGAGGGCCACACCCGGGTCGCCCTGAGGGCGGGCCAGGTGCTCGGCATCGAGGTACCGGCCGACCCGGACCAGCCGTGGCCGCCGCTGCCGCCGCGCGGCACGCTGGAGGTGCGGCGCGACGACATCCACTGGGCGCGCGAGCACCTGGTCCCGTGGATCGGGCGCCGGCTGCGCGGCGAGTCCTCCGGTGACCGCGTCGTGGCGAAGGGCACCCTGTCGCCGGACGACATCAAGATGCGGATAGCGCAGGCGGTCTGAACAGGACCGCTCATCGGGTACGGCCCGGGCCACGCGCCCGGGCCGCCTGGTTCCTGCGGTCGTGCGGAGTGTCGCGCCGTACTGGTCTCGAGGCTGATCCCGGCCTCGCCCGTCGAGGGTCTTCCCCGGGCGGGCGGGACGTCACGGCTTTCTGGTTGGCGAGGTGACGCGGAAGCAGGACCTTCGCTGTCCCTGGTCCCTGCCCTCCGTCGAGGGCGGGCGAGCCGCTCCTGTTTCCCGGGCACACGGGCGTCCGCCCACTCCCCGAGGCGCCCTGCGCCATGCGGGCGTCGGTCCGCCGGTCTTCCCGGGGCACCCGGTCAGCCTTTGGTCGCCGTCAACCCCGCGCGTGCCATGCCCAGTTCGCGGGCGAGTGCCTCGTCGACCCACTCCTGTGCACGCGCCCGCGACACCGTGCCCTCGTACGCCGTCATCTGCACGGCGAGCCCGTCGAGCAGCGCGGTCAGCCGCAGTGCGGTGCCCGCCGGGTCGGCGCAGTGGAACTCGCCCGCGGCCACTCCCTCCGCCAAGACCTCGGTGATCGCGGCCTTCCACTGCCGGTCGAGGTCCCGCGTGACCTCCCGCAGCGCAGGCTCGCGCAGTGCCGCCGCCCAGCCCTCGATCCACAGCCGCCAGCCCTTGGCCTGCCCGGTCGGCGCGTACCAGCGGACGGCGGACCTGAGGCGGCGCAGTGCCGACGTACGGCGGCCGAGCAGCTTGCGCAGATGTCCGAGATCGTCCTCGGCGGCGTACGCGAACGCCTCCGCGACCAGCTTCTCCTTGGTCGAGAAGTGGTACAGCACCAGCGCGTTGCTCACCCCGAGCGCCGAGGCCACGTCGGCGATCCGCACCGCCGCCACGCCTCGCGCCTCGATCTGCTCGACGGCGGCCCGCAGCAGCTCCTCACGCCGCTGGGCCACGCTCAACCGCACCCTCGTCACGCCGCAACCCTATGTCACCGGTACCAGCCGAACCGTTCCGCGATCACCGGCAGGCGGTCGGCAACCAGAGCGTGCGCGGCCGTCCGAGGGCTCGTACCGTCGGCCTCCGCCCGGTCCAGCATCAGGCCGACCAGGGCCCGCATGGAGCGCCTGGTGTAGGCGAAAGCCTCCTCGGCGTCGGCACCTATGTCGCCGAACAGCGTCCACCACCACCAGGCGTTCGTCCCGGAGTTGACCACCACGTCCGGCAGCACGGTCACCCCGCGTGCGGCGAGCAGGACCTCCGCCTCGGGAAGCACCGGCATGTTCGCCGCCTCGACGATCCACCGCGCGCCGATCCCCGTCTGGTTCACGGTGTCGACGGCGTACGAGACGGCCGCCGGCACCAGCACCTCCGCCTCGGCCGACAGCCAGGCGTCGCCCGGTAGTTCACGGTCACCGGGGCGCAGCACGCCGCGGTCCACCGTGCCGTACGCGTCGCGCGCGGCGAGCAACGCCTCGACGTCGAGCCCGTCAGGGTTGGCGATGGTGCCCTTGACATCGGCGACCGCGACGACGGCCAGTCCCGCGCAGGCCAGGAACCGCGCCGTGGCCCCGCCCATGGTGCCGAATCCCTGCAGGGCCACGCGGGTGCCCGCATACGGCACGCCTGCCCGGTCCAGGGCGGTCAGTATCGACTCGGCGACCCCGCACCCGCCGACCAGCCCGTCCAGCCCGACTCCGGCGACCTCCACGGCGAAGGCGTCCGCGAGCCGCTTGCGGGCCGCCGCCTCGTCGTCGAGGAGCGGATACACGGCCTGCACCGATGACACAAGTCCCGCCTCGGAGGCCGCCCGGTCCACCAGTTCCTGGGTCAGCCCCAGGTCTTCCCCGGTCGTCCAGACCGTCTCGATGTACGGCCTCATCGCCCGCAGATAGCGCACGAGGACGTCGTACGCCTCCGGGGCCCGGGGGTCGCAGTCGATGCCGCCCTTGGCGCCGCCCAGCGGGACGTACCGGCCCGCGGGGTTGTAGTGCAGCGCCTCCTTCATGGTCATGCCACGGGCCAGCCCCGCGACCTCGTCCAGCGTGCAGCCCGGGCGCATCCGCAGCCCGCCGCTGGCGACGCCCCGGACGAGGCGGTCGACGACGAGATAGCCCCGTCGGCCGGTGACGTGGTCGGTCCAGACGAGTGTCATGAGGGGAGTGTCCCGATCGGTGGTCATGGGCCCACTGTACTGAACAGCGATTCAGTTACCTGGCGCGGTGCCGCCGGGCTGAGCCGGGTCCCGGAAGCACTCCGGGTGACGGCTACCGGCTCTGATCCACAGAGGCCGTCCGTTCCTGCACCCGCTGCACGTCGCAGAGGTCCTTGAAGCCCTGACTCGTCAGGCCCAGAGCCGAGTTGACGCGCGAGCGCAGATTCTCCACCGCCACCATCGCCGTCAGCTCCACGAAGGCGGGCTCGCCCAGCCGGGCGACGAGCCGGGCGGCGAGGTCGTCGTCGACGGCGGGCGGGGTGGCCGTCATCGCCTCGGCGTACTCCATGACGTCGCGCTCCAGTTCCGTGTACACGTCGCTGTCGCGCCAGCGCGGCACGTCGGCCAGCTTCTCGCGGGCCATGCCGCGTTCCCGGCTCACCCAGTAGCCGAAGTCCGTGCACCAGGAGCAGCCGATCGACGCGGCCGCCGCCATCTCGGCCAGCGCCTTCAGATCCGCGTCGAGCCGATTCCACTTCGCCACCGACCGCTCGAAGCGCAGATCGGCCCAGAGCACGCGTGGTTGATGGGCGAGCGCCCTGCCGGGGTCGAGAACCTTGCCGTAGGTCTTCTTCGAATACCACTCCACGACGCGGAAGAAGAGCGTGCGGCGCGGGGTTAGGGAGATACGGGCCACCTCCGGTGCGTCGTTCCCGGGCGCTCCCTTCGTGTGCCCTCACGGGTACGACGGACCGGCGCCCGGCGAATGTGACATCCAGGCCCGCACGCCGCGCTGTGTGCCGGGACATCGCGTTGTGGCACGGCCGCCCCGGCGCTGTCAGAAGGGCCGACCATAATGGAAGGCCTCACCGACTCCCTGGAGGTTCCGTGACCGCTTCCCGTTCCCTGAGCGCCGGGCTCCACGCCCTGCGGCCCGCCGCCTTCGGCGCGGATCCGAGCGGGGAGCGCCTGGCGCGCATCCGTAGATCGCCGCACTTCGCGAACGGCGTCTTCGTGAACCCGGAGGGCACCCGGACCCGCCCTTCGGGTGGCTCCACGCTGGAGCTGGCGAAGGGCTTCTTCCGTAAGGAGTCCCGTGTCCGCCGCGCCCCGACAGGCACCGTGCCGGTGCACGCGACGACGTACGCCGATCTGGCCGAGCCCCCGGCGAGCGGGCTTCGGCTGACCTGGATGGGGCACTCCAGTGTGCTCGCCGAGATCGACGGACACCGGGTTCTGTTCGACCCCGTCTGGGGCGAGCGCTGCTCCCCCTTCGATTTCGTCGGCCCCAAGCGGCTGCACCCGGTGCCCCTGCCGATTGCCGCGCTCGGCCCCGTCGACGTCGTCGTCATCTCCCACGACCACTACGACCACCTCGACATGCCCACCATCAAGGCCCTGGCCGGCACGGACACCGTGTTCGCGATACCGCTCGGCGTCGGCGCCCACCTGGAGCGCTGGGGCGTCTCGGCGGACCGGCTGCGCGAGCTGGACTGGAACGAGTCGACGAAGGTCGGCGGCATCACCCTGACCGCGACCCCGGCCCGCCACTTCTGCGGCCGCGGTCTGCGCAACACACAGCACACGCTGTGGGCGTCGTGGTCCGTGGCGGGCGACGAGCACCGGATCTACCACAGCGGCGACACCGGCTACTTCGAGGGCTTCAAGGACATCGGAGCCGAGCACGGCCCGTTCGACGCCACGATGATCCAGATCGGCGCCTATTCCGAGTTCTGGCCCGACATCCACATGACTCCCGAGGAGGGCATGCGCTCCCACCTCGACCTCCAGGGCGGTCAGCCGCACGGCGTGATGCTGCCCATCCACTGGGGCACGTTCAACCTGGCGCCACACCCCTGGGTCGAGCCCGGCGAGTGGACGCTGGCCGCAGCCGGCGCGGTCGGACAGGCGGTCGCTGTCCCTGTTCCAGGCCAGCCCTTCGAGCCTGCCGGAATCCTCCCCACGCGCCCCTGGTGGCGGGATGTGTCCTTGCCGCTGAGCGGCAAGTGGCCTGTTCCGGAGATCACCCTGGTGGCGTCTCGTGACGACCTCGACCTTGTGGGCGAGGGCTGACCGTCGACGAACTCAGCGCGTACGGAGGTCCTTGCCACCATGTCGGAGGCCGAGCGAGAGCAGGCCCTGCGAGTCATCGACGGGCCGCCGCGTCGGCAGAGTCAGGAACGGGTGTCGGAGTTCCGGCCGCTGGAGCGTGGCGGGACCGACTGAGCGACGGCCGGGGCCGCACTCCCCGGGCGCTCCGGAGACGCCGGGGACGGGAGAGGGGTGGGACGCGCACTCACGCGTCCCGCCCCTCTTGCCCGGTCGGACTTGGGTCGCCGTGCCGGATCAGGCCAGCGGCACGGTCACTTCTCCGGTTCCGGTAGCGCTCGCGCCGCCCGCGACCCGCACCGTGAACGGCTTGTCGCTGCCCTCCGCGGTGACGCGCAGCGTGTCGCCGCCACGCCGGACGCGGAAGGCGGCGGCGGGGATACCGGCCTGGTCCGGGACCGTCACGGTGCGCTCGTAGCCGCCCTCGGCGGTCGGGTGGACCAGCAGGGTGGTGCCGTCCAGCCAGTCGCCGTCGGGGCGCTGGTCGTCGGCGGACAGCGGCAGGACGGCTCCCTCGCGGACGTACAGCGGAAGGCTGTCGTAGCCGTGGCGCTCGGTGCGCCAGGCCGGGCCGGTGACCGTCTCGCCGGTGAGCAGCTGCGTCCAGGTGCCCTCGGGCAGGTAGACCTCGACCTCGCCGTCCTCGGTGAAGACCGGGGCGACCAGCAGGTCGGCTCCGAGCATGTACTGGCGGTCCACCGTGCGGCAGTTCGGGTCGTCGGGGAACTCCAGCAACATCGGGCGCATCACGGGCACCCCCGTGCGGTGGGCCTCGACGCTGATGCCGTACAGATACGGCATCAGACGGTGCTTGAGCAGGGTGAAGGATCGGGCGACGTCGACGGCCTCGTCGCCGAACTCCCACGGCACGCGGTAGGAGGAGGAGCCGTGCAGACGGCTGTGCGAGGAGAGCAGGCCGAAGGCCAGCCAGCGCTTGAACACCGAGGCGTCGGGGGTGCCCTCGAAGCCGCCGATGTCGTGGCTCCAGAAGCCGAAGCCGCTCAGCGACAGGGACAGCCCGCCGCGCAGCGACTCGGCCATGGCCTCGAAGGAGGACCAGCAGTCACCGCCCCAGTGCACGGGGTACTGCTGGCCGCCCGCGGTCGCGGAGCGCGCGAACAGCACGGCCTCGCCTTGTCCGCGCTCCTTCTCCAGCAGCTCGAAGACGGTCTTGTTGTACAGCTCGGTGTAGTAGTTGTGCATCCGCTCGGGGTCCGAGCCGTCGTGCCAGACGACGTCGGTGGGGATGCGCTCGCCGAAGTCGGTCTTGAAGCAGTCGACGCCCTGGTCCAGCAGCGGCTTGAGCTTCGACTGGAACCAGGCGCAGGCCTCGGGGCTGGTGAAGTCCACCAATCCCATACCTGCCTGCCACAGGTCCCACTGCCACACGTCGCCGTTGGCGCGGCGCACCAGGTGCCCAAGTTCGGCGGCCTCGTCGAACAGCGGGGACTTCTGGGCGATGTAGGGGTTGATCCAGGCGCTGATCCGCAGGCCCTTGGCCTTCAGCCGGGCCAGCATGCCCTCGGGATCGGGGAAGACGCCCGGGTCCCACTGGAAGTCGCACCACTGGTACTCGCGCATCCAGAAGCAGTCGAAGTGGAACACCGACAGAGGGATGCCGCGCTCGGTCATGCCGTCGACGAACGACATCACCGTCGCCTCGTCGTAGGACGTGGTGAAGGAGGTGGTCAGCCACAGGCCGAAGGACCAGGCCGGCGGCAGGGCCGGGCGCCCGGTGAGGCCCGTGTAGCGGGCGAGGACGTCCTTCGGGGTGGGACCCGCGACCACGTAGTACTCCATGGCCTGGTCCTCGACGCTGAACTGGACCTGGCCGACGGACTCCGAGCCGACCTCGAAGGAGACCTTGCCGGGGTGGTTGACGAAGACGCCGTAGCCGCGCGAGGAGAGGTAGAACGGGATGTTCTTGTACGCCTGCTCGCTGCTGGTGCCTCCGTCGGCCTGCCACATGTCGACGACCTGGCCGTTCTTGATGAACGGGGTGAAACGCTCGCCGAGGCCGTAGACCTGCTCGGCGACGCCGAGGGCGAGCTTGCCCACCATGTGGTGCTCGCCCTGGTCGGTGGTGGCGAAGGCGGCGCCCTTGGCGCCCACCCGGGTCAGCTCGCGGCCGTCGGCGTCACGGAAGCTCAGCGCGAAGGGGGCCGAGCGGTCCAGACGCAGGGTGAGGGGGCCGCTGGTCAGCTCGGTGACGCTGCCGTCGGCGCGCACCTCGCCCACACCGCCCTCGACACCGCCGACGGTGAACTCGGGACCGACCCGGCGCTTGCCGGAGTGGTGGGTGAGGCGGACGCCGATGACGCCCTCGGCGGGCGAGAAACAGTCGACCGAGATGAGCGGCGCGTTGAGCGTGTCGCCCCTCCGCGTCACTCGTTGCACTGCGGCATGGGCGGTGAAGCGCTTCGATTCGGTGCGGACGTCACGCACTTCAGTGGCGTAGGCGATCTGTACGCCATCGCGAATACGCCAGAAGCCATTGGTGAACTTCATGATCTTCCTCAGGAGGAGCGGAGGCTGTCGACTGGGGTGCAGGCAGCGTCACGAGGAATTTGATCGTACATAAAACAAATCCGGTCCACGAGCCCCAGCCGGACGTTTACGGCTCTGATCAGGCCCGATTACGCAGACAGACCTTGCCTTCACGTCGAGCTATGAAGAGAGACGCGCCACGTAGGGCTAGCGCGAGTACCGCCTCTTGGCGTATTAGTCATCACGTCAAACAAAACCGTTCCGGCAACGTCGCCGGACCGCGCGACAGCAAGGGCCGCACCATGTCGAAGCGCTTCAACGCCACCCCCGAGGACAGGTTCACCTTCGGCCTGTGGACCGTCGGCTGGCAGGGACGGGATCCCTTCGGGGACGCCACCCGGCGTGCCCTGGACCCGGTGGAGACGGTGCAGCGCCTCGCCGAGCTCGGGGCGTACGGAGTGACCTTCCACGACGACGACCTGATTCCCTTCGGGTCCTCGGACAGCGAGCGTGAGGGGCACATCAAGCGCTTCCGGCAGGCCCTGGACACGACCGGGATGACTGTGCCGATGGCCACCACCGACCTGCGGCGTTCTGGCTGGTCGACCTCCTGGAGAGCGCCGGATACGACGGGCCGCGGCACTTCGACTTCAAGTCGCCGCGGACCGAGGACCTCGACGGCGTGTGGGCCTCGGCGGCCGGTTGCATGCGCAACTACCTCGTCCTGAAGGAGCGTGCCGCCGCCTTCCGCGCGGACCCGGAGGTCCGGGAGGCGCTGCGCGCCTCCCGGCTGGACCAGCTGGCGCAGCCGACCGCCGGGGACGGCCTGCAGGCCCTGCTCGCCGACCGCGCCGCGTTCGAGGACTTCGACGTGGAGGCGGCCGCCGCGCGCGGCATGGCCTTCGAACACCTCGACCAGCTCGCCATGGACCACCTCCTCGGCACCCGCTGACCCGGACCCCCGGCCCGTGCCCCGCACCGCGCCGGGCACGGGGTGAGCCACCCCCCACGGACGCGCGTCCGCCGGAACCGCGCCCAGGGCCCAGGCCCGCTCCCTCTCCTTCCCACTCCGCCGGACACGGGCGTCCGCCGGAGCCGGCACCCCTCCCACGCAAGGGCACCACCGTGACAGCACACCTTCCGAACGGGGCACGTCCCGGACGCCGGCGGGTACGCCGGCGCGTCCTCGTCCCGCTCACCGTCGCCTCCGCGCTCGTCGGCACCGTCGCGCTGGCCGGCTGCGGCCAGTCCCGCGACCCCGACGTGTACACCGTTCTGAACTCCTCGACGGACGACTCGTACCACAGCTGGGACGCGGCGACTCTCGAACGCTGCAGCAAGCAGCTCGGCGTCACCATCAAGCAGCAGTCGGTCCCGGCCGACCAGGTCATGACCAAGTCGCTGCGGATGGCGTCCTCGAAGTCGTTGCCGGACATCATCCAGTTCGACGGCTCCGAGATGCCGACCTTCGCGGAGACCGGCGGCCTGGTGGACCTGAGGAAGCTGGGCGTCGACACCACCGACGTACCGCAGGGCATCATCGACTACGGCTCCTACAAGGGCACGTATTACGGCGCGGCGCGCACGGTGAACACCCTCGCGCTCTTCTACAACAAGGACATCCTCAAGAAGGCCGGCCTGAAGGTGCCCACCACGTGGGACGAGATGCGCGAGACGGCCAAGAAGTTCACCCAGGGCCACCAGTACGGCATCGCCCTGAGCGCGGGCGGCGCGGAGGACGGTGTCTACCAGTTCACGCCGTTCATGTGGTCCAACGGCGGCGACGAGACCGACCTCGACAGCCGGCAGGTGGTCCAGGCGCTGGACTACTGGAAGTCGCTGCTCTCCGACGGCTCGCTGTCGAAGTCGACGATCAACTGGACGCAGGCCGACGTCAACGACCAGTTCATGGCCGGAAACGCCGCCATGATGATCAACGGCCCGTGGCAGGTCGAGACCCTGAACACCAAGAAGAGCCTGCACTGGGGCATCGCGCAGACCCCCGTCCCCAAGGCCGGGGACAACTCCGTGGGCCCGCTGGGCGGCGGTGAGCTGACCATCCCCGACATCGGCGACACCACGCGCGAGAAGATGTCCGCGAAGATCATCAACTGCATGACGAGCGAGCAGGAGGAAGTGACCTACGCGCTCAACAGCTGGATGATCCCGGCCAACCAGAAGGCCGCCGCCACTTGGCGCAAGAAGGTCCCTTCGCTCAGCTCGCTGGCCGACCAGGTCGCGGTGGCGCGCTCGCGCACCGCCAAGGTCGGCTCCGGCTGGACCTCGATCTCCCTCGCCCTGCAGAGCGCGTTCCAGTCGGCGCTCACAGGCGAGTCCAGCGAATCGGCACTGAAGCACGCGCAGGCGCGCGTCGAGAGCGGGAAGTGAGGTAACGACGATGTCCACCACCACCGCTGCCGTTCCCGCCCCCGCGGCCACCGGCACCACCGCTGCCGGAGCCGCCCCCAACCCGGCCCGCACCCGCCGGCGCCGCACACTCGCGCAGTGGGGCTTCGTGGCCCCCGCCGTGCTGTTCATGCTGCTGTTCTTCGGCTACCCGCTCGTCCGCAACATCGTGATGAGCTTCCAGCACTACACGCCGTCGACTTTCTTCACCGGCAAGGCCCCCTTCAACGGCCTGGACAACTGGCGCAACGTCTTCGGCGACGACCTGTTCGGCAAGGCCCTGTGGCAGACGATCGTCTTCACGATCGGCTCCCTGATCGGGCAGTTCTGCATCGGTCTTGGCCTCGCGGTGTTCTTCAACCGCAGGTTCCCGCTCAACGGGGTGCTGCGCGCGCTGATCCTGCTGCCCTGGCTGGTGCCCGTGGTCGTCTCCGGCATCGTCTGGCGGCGCATCCTGGACCAGGACACCGGTGTGCTGAACTCCTTCCTCGGGCTGTTCGGCATCGGCCACACCCCGTGGCTGACCAGCACCCATATGGCTCTGCTCGCCGTGATCCTGGTGAACATCTGGATCGGCATCCCGTTCAACATGGTGATTCTCTACGGCGGCCTCCAGGAGGTCCCACGCGAGGTCTACGAGGCCGCCTCGCTCGACGGCGCCTCCGCCTGGCGCACCTTCCGCTCGGTCACGCTGCCGCTGCTGAAGCCCGTCATCACCGTCGTGCTCGTGCTGGGCTTCATGTCCACGGTCAAGATCCTCGACCTGGTGCTGGCGCTCACCGACGGCGGCCCCGCCGACTCCACGCAGACCCTGGGCACGCTGACGTACCAGAACTCCTTCGTCCAGCTGGACTTCGGGGCCGGCGCCGTGGTCGGCAACATCCTGATCCTGATCTCCGCCGTGTTCGCGGTGTTCTACCTGCGGGCCAACCGCAACGAGGGGAAGTGACCGGCATGGCGACCACCACTCCCGCCGCCCCGGCCCCGGCCGTCAACAAGCCGAAGCGCCGCTGGGGCACGACGGTCGTCGGCATCCTCATCCTGTGCGTGATGCTGTTCCCGCTGTACTGGATGATCAACACCGCGCTGCAGCCCGAGTCCGGTCTGCTGGAGGTGGACACGGTCCCGCACAGCCTGGACCTGTCCGGCTTCTCCTCGGCCCTGACCGAGCAGGGCGGCCATCTGCTGACCTCGCTCGTGGTGGCGCTCGGCGCCGTCGTGATCTGCCTGGCGTTCTCCGCGCCGGCCGCCTACGGCCTCGCGCAGTTCAAGCTGCGCGGCGCCAAGACAGTGGTGTTCGGCACCCTGATCACGCAGATGGTCCCGGGCATCGTCATCGCCAACGCGCTGTACAGCACGTACGTGGACCTCGGCCTGGTCAACTCCTACTTCGGCCTCATGCTGGCAGACGCCTCGCTGGGCATCCCGTTCGCGATCGTGCTGATGCGGTCCTTCATGGTGGCCATCCCGCGTGAGGTCATCGAGGCGGCCGAGGTGGACGGAGCCGGCCGGCTGCGCACCTTCCTCCAGGTCGTACTGCCGATGAGCCGCAACTCGCTGATCACCGCCGGGCTGTTCTCCTTCCTGTACGCGTGGAGCGACTTCATGTTCGCGCTCACCCTGAACACCACCGACCACGTCAAGCCGGTCACCCTGGGCATCTACCAGTACATCGGCGCGCACGTCGGCGACTGGGGTTCGGTCATGGCCGCCTCCGTGCTCTCCGCGATCCCCGCGGCGGTCCTGCTCGTGCTCGCGCAGAAGTACATCGCCGCCGGCATCACCGGCGGTTCCGTCAAGTGACCACCGCACACCTGGAAAAGGACATCGCCTGATGAGTGGCTTTACCGGATTCCCCTCCGGCTTCGTCTTCGGCGCCGCCACCGCCTCGTACCAGATCGAGGGCGCCGCGCGGGAGGACGGCCGCGGCCCCTCCATCTGGGACACCTACAGCCACACCCCCGGTCTGGTGGTGAACGGCGACACCGGTGACGTGGCCTGCGACCACTACCACCGCTACCCCGAGGACGTGGCGCTGCTGCGCGAACTGGGCGTGGACTCGTACCGGTTCTCCATCGCCTGGCCGCGGATCGTGCCCGACGGCAGTGGCCCGGTGAACCCCAAGGGCCTGGACTTCTACTCCCGGCTGGTGGACGCGCTGCTGGAGGCGGGCATCGAGCCGGCCACCACCCTGTACCACTGGGACCTGCCGCAGGCGCTGGAGGACCGAGGCGGCTGGCGGGTGCGCGAGACGGCGGAGCGTTTCGCCGAGTACACGGCCGTGGTGGCCGAGCGCCTGGGCGACCGGGTGCCGCGCTTGATCACCCTCAACGAGCCCTGGTGCAGCGCGTTCCTCGGCTACTCCGTCGGCCGGCACGCGCCGGGCGCCAGAGAGGGCCGTCCCGCGCTGGCCGCCGTGCACCACCTGCTGGTCGGCCACGGTCTCGCGGTGCAGGCGCTGCGGTCGGCCGGGGTACGCGAGGTCGGGATCACCCTCAACCTCGACCGCAATCTGCCCGCCACCGACTCGGCGGCCGACCTCGCGGCCGTGGTCCGCGCGGACACCCAGCACAACCTGGTGTGGACCGAGCCGCTCCTGGCGGGCCGCTACGCGGCGACCGAGGAGGACACCTTCGGCGAGCTGATCACCGGAGCGGACTTCCGCCGGGACGGCGACCTGGAGCTGATCTCGCAGCCGCTGGACTTCCTCGGCATCAACTACTACCGGCCGATCGTGGTCGCCGACGCCCCGCTGCGCGAGGCCGACCCGGGGAAACGGGTGGCGACCGACAACCGGTACGAGGAGGTCCGGATGCCGGACGTCCGGGAGAACGCGATGGGCTGGGCGGTCGCGCCGGACACCCTCACCGATCTGCTGGTGGCGCTGAAGAAGCAGTACGGCGACGCCCTGCCGCCGATCCACATCACCGAGAACGGCTCCGCCGAGCACGACGCTGTGAGCGAGGACGGCGCGGTGCACGACACCGACCGGGTCGAGTACCTGCGCGGCCACCTGACTGCGCTGCGCGCGGCGATCGACGCCGGTGTCGACGTCCGGGGCTACTACGTGTGGTCGCTGCTGGACAACTTCGAGTGGGCCTTCGGCTACGACAAGCGGTTCGGGATCGTACGGGTCGACTACGACACCCAGGTGCGCACCCCGAAGGACAGCTACCACTGGTACCGGTCGATGATCGCCGCCCAGCGCGGCTGACGGCATGCGGCCCGGGAGGGGCGGCGGCAGGTGTGCCGCCACCCTCCTCGGCGTCCGCGGCTCGCGCGCGGCCGGAGCGTGCCGGGCGTTTTCAGTCGTCGGCGCGGTCGGCGAGGGCCGCCGGGTCGGCGAGCACCTCCTGCACGATCACCCCGGCCGCTCCCCTGGCCGCGTCGCCCAGCGGGGAGGCGGCCCGCAGCCGGCCGCTGTCCCTGGTCCACAGCCCCGAGACCACCCTGCGGGACAGCTCCCGTTCCACGGCGGGCGCCAGCCAGCGGGCGAGCACCCGGTAGAACCCGCCGAGCATCACCGCGTCCGGGTCGAAGAGGTTCACCGCGCCGGAGACGATGTAGCCCAGCTGCCGTCCGGCGCGTTCGACGGCGGCGAGGGCGTCGGGGTCGGCGCGGCGCACCCGCCGCTGGAGTTCGGCGATGCCCAGCACGCCGGCGGTGGTGGTGATGCCGGCGGCGTCCAGCAGCGCGGCCTGCCCGGCGTACTGCTCCAGGCAGCCGTGGGCCCCACACGGGCACAGCGGGCCGTTGGGGTCGACCACCATGTGCCCGATCTCGCCGGCGAAGCCGTGCGCGCCACGCAGCACCTCACCGCCGACGACCAGCGCCCCGCCGATGCCGATTTCACCGGTCAGATAAAGGAAGCTGCGCACGCCCTCGGTGCCGGCGCCGTACCACAGCTCGGCGAGGGCCGCGGCGTTGGCCTCGTTGTCGGAGCTGACCGGCAGCGGGCGCCGGATGGAGGCGAGGGAGTGCAGCGACTGGGCGAACAGCCCCTCGACGGCGACCCGGGTCCAGCCGAGGTTGGGGGCCTGCCGGACGGTGCCGCCGGTGACCAGGCCAGGCACCACGACATGGGCGCCGACCGGTGTCAGACCCTGTTCGGCGGCCGATCCCAGGGCGCGCGCGGCCAGCTGTGCGGCGCGCGCGAGCACCTCCGAGGGCTGCACCCCGCGGTTGTCGACGTGCTCGACGAGTCGGACCCGGTCGGTGCCGGCGAGGTCCACCACACAGACGACGATGTAGTCGACGTTGATCTCCACACCGAGCCCGGCCGGGCCGGTACGCGCCACCTTCAGCACCGTGCCGGGGCGTCCCACCTGGCCGCTGCTGGTCTTGCCCCATTCGGTCAGGAAGCCGTTCTCCAGCAGCTGTTCGACCAGGGAGGACACCGCGGCCCTGGTCAGCCCGACGCGGGCGGCGACCGCGGCCCGGGTGGCGTCGCCCGCGTCGTGCACGGCCCGCAGCACCAGACTGAGGTTGTGCCGGCGGACCGTCGCCTTGTCGGCCTTCGGACCCAGGGAGATCGGAGTGTTGTTCATCGTGCCGTCGAGGGTATCGATTCGCGCAGGTGAAGCGGTGTCCGCACCCGATGAGCGGCCCTCTTCGCGAGCGGGAGCAGAACAGGCCGGGCGCCGCACCTCTGGGCCGAGCCCGGCGAGTGGACGGAGGATGCGGGCGAGGAAGTCGGACAAGCGGTGGCGTCCCCCCTGCCCGGCGACCTCGCGGGCGAGCGCTGACGCCGTGCTCGGACGATCTCCCGGGATCGCAGGCCTGGAAACACTGAGACGTGTGTCACAGTGGAGAGGACCCGACGGGGGAAGCGAGCGGAGAGGACAGGAAAAGGCGCCTGCCATGTCCATACGTCCGGATTACCACAGCTTGGGCGCAGCCCATCCCGACGTCGTCGACCGACGGCGCGACGAGTACGCGGAACTGTTCGGCCAGGCGCCGGTGATCTTCGCTGCGCTGGGCGGCCCCAAACACGTGGTGGAAGCGGCGAACCCGGCGTACTTCGAGGTCCTCGGGGAAGATCGCGTGCGTGTCGGTGAGCCGATCGGAGAGCTCGTTCCGGAACTCGCTGCGCAGGGCGTCCTCGACCGGCTCGACACCGTCTACCGTACGGGCGTCGCGTACCGGGTCCGAGACTCGCGGCTCATGCTCGGCGGGCCGGGCAAGCAGCGGGAGGGCTTCTTCGACGTCACCTACGAGCCCCGCCGGGACGCGGCCGGCATGGTCGACGGGGTCGTGGTCATCGCCGTCGAGACCACGGCGTACCATCACGAGCACCTCCTGGCAGCCGAGCAACGCGCGCTCCTGGAGCAGATCGCACGCGACGCCCCGTTGGACGAGATCCTCTGCGGCATGGCCAAGGCGATCGAGGAGGTCTCCCCGGACACGATCGTCTCGGTTCTGCTCAGCGATCCCGACGGAGAGCACCTGCTGCACGGCTTCGCTCCGTGCCTGCCCGACTTCTACAACGAGGCGGTCCACGGGGCGCCCATCGGCGAGGGTGTCGGTTCGTGCGGCACGGCCGCCTACCGGCGCGAACCGGTGATCGTCACCGACATCGCCACCGACCCCCTGTGGAACGACTACCGCGACCTGGCCCTGCAGGCCGGGGTCGCGGCGTGCTGGTCCACGCCGATCGAGGACTCGGACGGCCGGTTGCTGGGCACCTTCGCGATGTACCACCGCACTCCGAAGGCTCCCGAGGAGAAGGACCTGGCGCTCAGCGCCGCGTTCGCCCGCATAGCCGCGCTGGCCATCGAACGCCACCGCACGGTGGAGGCGAGCCACGCCGCCCAGAAACGCGAGAAGGCAGCCCTTGAGGATCTGGCCTTCGTGTTGGAAGCCAGCACCGCCGTCACGAGCGAGCCACACTATTCCGACTGCCTGCAGCGCATGGCCCGGCTGACCGTGCCGGCCCTCGCGCCGCTGTGTGCCGTCCATGTGGTCGAGCGTGGGCAGACCCGGCGCATCGCCGTCGCCGCCTCGACCGGGGCGGGGGAGGAGCTCCTGGATTCCTCCGCACTGCGCGAGGAGGTGGACGCCGCCGTCGCACGCGTGCTGGCCTCCGGCACCACTGAAACCGCCCGTGTGGGCGGTCTCGGCGCGCAGGTCGGCATCACCGGTTACGTCTGCGTGCCGCTGGCCACTCGGGGCCGCACCTTCGGCGTGCTCACTCTCCTGGCCACCGATCTGCCGCTGGACGGCCACACGATCGCCCTGGCCGAGGAGCTCGCCCGCCGGGCCGCTTCGAGTGCCGACAACGCCCACCAGTTCACCGACCGGGTCCGGCTGGCGCGCGATCTGCAGACGGGCCTGCTGCCTCCCAAGTTGCCCAGGATTCCCGGCGCCACCTTGGCGGCCTCGTATCATCCGGCCGGTGAAGGGCTCGACGTCGGCGGCGACTTCTACGACGTCTTCCCGCTGCCCGACGACCGCTGGGCGTTCATGATCGGCGATGTGTGCGGACGCGGCGCGCTGGCCGCCACCACCACCGGCATGGTCCGCCACACCGCACGCGCCGCCGCCCGCCTCCTGAGCGAGCCGGCGGCGGTGGTCGCCGCCATCAACGACGCGCTGAGGGAGAGCAGCGGCGCTGAGGGCCAGTTCGTTTCGCTCGTTTACGGCGAGCTGCGGCACACCGCGTCCCACCTCGCGCTTTCCCTGATTCGCGCGGGCCACGTACCGCCTCTCGTCCGCCGCGCCGACGGCCGGGTCGAGGAACTCGCCGCCTCGGGACTGCTGTTGGGCATCGGTCCCGACCCCGACTTGTGCCCGTGCAGCGTCGACCTGTGCCCCGGCGACAGTCTGGTCCTGGCCACCGACGGCGTCACCGAGGCGCGCTCCGCCGACGGCGAGTTCTTCGGTGAGGACCGCCTGGCTGACTCCCTTGCCGCGCTCCCCACCACGACGCCCACCGCCGTCGGCCTGATCGAGTCCGTCACCGCCGCAGTCACCGCGTTCGCCGGCAATGCCACCCTCGACGATCAGGCCGCACTGGTTCTCACCGCCACATAGGGGTCCTGTTGCAGTTGCTGTCGGCACAGGTGATGCCGTCGTCGCCCGCATTGTCCGGATCATCCACATGCCCACCGAGGAGGGCGCGCGCCACCCTCGACTTCCAGGACGGGCGGCCGGTGCGCGGTTCGCGCCGACGCACCTCGGCGAGCCCTTCGGGCCCACGGCCGAGACCATCCGAGCCGTGGTGGCGCGGGGTGGCGATCGACCCGAGCCGGCGACGGCCGCCGACACGCGGGGTGACTTTTCCAGAGAGGGCGCCGGGGACTCGGGGGAGCCGGAGCGGTCCCGGCGGGCCGAGTACCCGGTCGGCTTCGACCGTCGGCGAGTGCCGGGGAAGCATTGGCTCCTCGGCCCTCTTTTTGGCCACGACCGCTTCTGACCAGCTCTGATCGGTTCGTTCACGTACGGGAGCGCCTCTTCGGCGCGGTTATCGGTCTGCCGTACGACGCCTCATACCAGAGCGGGAAGCTCTCCGGAGGACTTTGTCAACAGCCCACCGCACATGCCTCATGGGCGACTACTCTGAGTTGCCGCCGGGCGATGCAGTGGCCGATTTCTTCGGCTCTTTCGACCGGCACCGCGATGGCGCATGCCCGAGTCGCGCAGACCCGCGGGAGCCCCCACGCCCCGACGCACCAGTACGAGGACGCCGATGTCTCACCTTCGCGCACCGGCCGCACGCGCAGACCGCCGTGAGGGCGGGCGGCACGGGCGGCCGGTCGCCCGCACCGTCCCCTCACCGCCCGAGACCGGGATACGGCCCCAGCTGCTGCGCCTGGCGATCCTGCCGCCCGTCGCGGTGGCCCTCAGCGCCTGCGCCTCCGTGCTCTTCACCGTTCGCTCCACCGGCGCACGCCCTACCCTCACGCTTTGGGCCGTGCTTGCGGGCGCCTTCGGAGTGACCGTCGTCGGCATCGTGATCGCCGCCGTGGCTGCCGGACGCGCCGCCGCATCCGTGGCGGCCCGGATCGAGGCACTGCGCCGCGCCGGCGCCCGTGGCGAGGCCGACCTGCGTGCCCTGGTCGAGGCGCTTCGCCGCGGCGAGGTGCCGCCCGTGCGCAAACCGCGGGGCAAACCCGCCGCGGACGCCGACGCCTTCGAACTGTTCGCCGCCGAGCTGGCGCGCGCCCACGACGGTGCCGTCGCCGCCGTCGTCCAGGCCTCACAGCTCTCCAGCCACACGGGCAGCGAACAGAAGCTCGAAGTCTTCGTCAATCTCGCACGGCGCCTTCAGTCCCTCGTGCACCGTGAGATCTCGATCCTCGACGAGTTGGAGAACGAGATCGAGGACCCCGACCTGCTCAAGGGCCTCTTCCACGTCGACCACCTGGCCACGCGGATCCGGCGCCACGCCGAGAACCTCGCCGTGCTCGGCGGCGCGGTCTCGCGCCGCCAGTGGAGCCACCCGGTGTCCATGACCGAGGTGCTGCGCTCGGCGATCGCCGAGGTCGAGCAGTACTCGCGGGTTCGGCTCGTGCCGCCGATCGACGGCACCCTGCGCGGCCACGCCGTCGCCGACGTCATCCATCTGCTGGCCGAACTGGTCGAGAACGCCACGGTGTTCTCGGCGCCGCACACCCAGGTCCTGCTGCGGGCTGGCCTCGTCACCTCGGGGCTCGCCGTCGAGGTCGAGGACCGCGGGCTCGGCATGCCGCCGGCCGAACAGAGCAGGATGAACGCCCTTCTCACCGACCCCGACCAGGTCAACGTCGCCAGTTTGCTGGCAGACGGCCGCATCGGCCTGTTCGTCGTCTCCCAGCTCGCCCGTAGACACGGCATTCACGTCCGGCTGCAGACCAACATCTACGGTGGCGTGCAGGCGGTGCTCGTCGTCCCGCAGGGGCTGCTCGGGCCGGCAGCCAACAGGGACATGACCCTGGCACCGCTGGTGCCGCAGGGGAACCCGGGCACGGGACCGCTTGCGACGCCCGGTGCCTCCGGCCCGCAGGGGGTGGCCCCCGGGAGTTCCCACACCCGGGTCCCGCCACCGCGAGGCACCCCGCCCGTGCGCCCGTCGCCCGGCGCCTTCGACCACTGCGCGCACCCCGGGCCGGGGCAGCCCGAGAGCGACGCGATCCCGGGCGATCACGGCCCGTCCCCGCTGCCCCTACGAGACGCCGACACCTCACGGGCCAATCCCGCCGAGGCGCTGCCCGGCATCCGTCCCGGCGGCCGGGCGACCGCCGAGCAGAACGCGGGCAGACCGACGATGCCGCTGGTCGGCACCGTGCGCGGCACCATCGGCAAGCCTCGACTGCCCCGGCGCCGCGCTCAGGAGCACATCGCACCCCAACTGCGCGGTGGCCCCACGCCGCTCGCCCGCCAGGATTCCGACCAGCACATCGGCCACGACCCGGGCCTGATGGCCGCCTTCCAACGGGGCATCGGCCTCGCGGAGGCCGAGCAGCAGCCGGAGCCCGAGCGCACCGAGGAGGACACCCGCCGGGGAACCGCCGCTTCCAGGCACACCGATGGGCCTCGCGACACCGTGCACCTCGACACGGCGCCCACCTGTGAGGCACCGGCGCCCTCCCCCGGCGCACCGGCCGGGGACCCGGCGCGCACAGCCGAAGCACGCGCCCCGCACGTGCCCGACCAGGACCCGACCGCCCGGCACGACGGGAGCGCACCGCCCGGATGACCGCAACGACCCCGCCCGCTCCCGCAGACCCGCGTACCCCAAGGAGTCGATCCACCATGGCGAGCGAAGTGCCGACCGCCCATGTTTCCGACCTCGACTGGCTGATGAGCGGCCTCGTCCAGCGCGTACCGCACACCACGAGCGCGGTCCTCCTGTCCAGCGACGGGCTCGTGAAGTCCGTGCACGGCCTCGACGCGGACAGCGCCGACCACATGGCCGCCCTGGCCTCCGGCCTCTACTCCCTCGGCCGCAGCGCGGGTGTCCGCTTCGGAGACGGCGGCGACGTCCGGCAGGTCGTCGTCGAGCTGGACCGGACGCTGCTGTTCGTCACCACCGCGGGCTCCGGCACCTGTTTGGCCGTCCTCGCCCGCCGTGAGGCCGACGCGGCCGTCCTCGGCTACGAGATGGCGATGCTCGTCAAGAGCGTGCGGCCCTACCTGATGACCGCGCCCCGCCGGCCCACGGCGATCAGGTCTTGAGCGTGACCGCGGCCGGCGACGGCCCCTGGCTCGACGACGCGGCCGGACGGCTGGTGCGTCCCTACACCGTCAGCAACGGCCGCACCCGGCCGAGCACAGCGCTCGATCTCCTCTCGCAGCTGATGGTCACCGGTGCCGCCCCCCTCGGCTACCTCGGCCCCGAGCACGCCAAGGCACTCGACCTGTGCCGGGCACCCGTATCGGTCGCCGAGGTAGCCGCCCACCTGAAGCTGCCGGCGGTGGTCACCAAAGTGCTGCTGTCCGACCTCGTCGACTGCGGGGCGCTGACCACCAAACCCCCCGAGTTCCACGACAACCCCACTGACCGGTCTCTTCTGGAGGCAGTGCTCGATGGATTACGACGACAGCTCTGACCCCTTTCCCACCGCGCTGAAGATCCTGGTGGCGGGAGGGTTCGGAGTAGGCAAGACGACCTTCGTGGGCGCGGTGAGCGAGATCGCGCCGCTGAGCACGGAGGAGCTGCTCACCACGGTCAGCGCCGCGACCGACAGTCTCGAAGGCATCGAGAACAAGGTCGAGACGACCGTCGCGATGGACTTCGGCCGCATAACCCTCGACCCGCAGCACGTGCTGTATCTGTTCGGCACCCCCGGACAGGAACGGTTCTGGTTCATGTGGGACGAGCTGTCGGAGGGCGCACTCGGTGCGGTGATCCTCGCCGACACCCGCCGCCTGGAGGACTGCTTCGCGGCCGTCGACTTCTTCGAGCAGCGCGGCCTCGGATTCGTCGTCGCCATCAACGAGTTCGACGGCGCTCACCGCTACGACCCCGAGGAGGTGCGCTCCGCCATGGACCTCGACCCCGAGATCCCCGTCGTGTGCTGCGACGCCCGGATCTCCAGCTCGGGGGTGCAGACCCTGCTCACACTCGTCCGCCATCTCCTCGCCCACGCCCCGGCGGCGGCCCCGAGCCACGGAGCCCACCCATGACCCTGGGCCGGCTGCTGCTGACGCCCGAGGACAAGGACGTCGCCGCACGCGTCCGCAGACTGCGCGGGCTCGGCCTCGGTGAGCGCGCGGAACCGGAGTTCGACGCCTTCGCGGACCGGATCGCCGCCCTCGCCGCGGTGCCCTACGCGATGGTGAACTTCATCGACGAGCACGGGCAGTTCTTCGCGGGACTCCATCAGCCCGACGACCGTCCGCTCATCTCCCTCGCCGGTCCGGACGGCCCGCATGCGCAACCGGTCCGCCACCTGGCCCGTGAGTACGGCTTCTGCCCGCATGTGGTCGTCCGCCGCAAGGCGCTCGTCCTGGAGGACGTCCGCGACTACCCCCGCTTCGCCGGCAACCCGGTCGTCGACGAACTCGGCGTCCGTTCCTACCTCGGCGCCCCGCTCGTCGACCGCACGGGCATAGCCCTCGGCACGGTCTGCGCCGCCGACGTCGAACCGCGCCCCTGGGGCCGGGCGGGCCTGGAGACCATCAAGGCGCTGGCCGCCGAGCTGGTCGAGCGGATCGAAGGGAGGGAGAACGACGGCATCTGAGGCTGTGTCCGCCCCCCGCAGCGTCGTCCGCACCCCCTGAACCGCCGAGGGAAGGGCACACCATGACCGATCTGCGCATCGGTGTCCTCGGCTTCGGCCTGCGCGGCCGCTCGCCCGCCTCGTCCGCCTCGCCCACCGTCCCGACCGCGGCTCCCGAATGACCGTCGTCGCCGAGCACGATCCGGCGGTGGCCGCCGGGTTCCGGGCGACCGAGTCACTGCGTGTGGGCGGCGCGCCGTACGAGGTACCGCCGCTGGATCCGGAGTCAGTGGCCTGCTTCGAGCGGGGGCGGACCGGGGTGGTGCGGTACGTGGCGTGAAGGAAAGCTGCGGCCGAGCTTAAGAAATCCTCGATGGACCGTGGCGCCCCCGTACGGCAGATTTCTAGGCGATCCCACCCCTCTCCCCGGTACGGGCCCCTTCGTCATGCCTTGTTCCGGGATTTCACCCACAGGAGCCGTAGCTTTGAAGGCGCTGGTCAAGGAGAAGGCGGAACCGGGGCTCTGGCTCACGGACGTCCCGGAGCCGCAGGTCGGCCCCGGCGACGTATTGATCAAGGTCCTCAGGACGGGGATCTGTGGCACCGATCTGCACATCCGGTCCTGGGACGGCTGGGCGCAGCAGGCCATCCGCACGCCGCTCGTGGTCGGGCACGAGTTCGTCGGCGAGGTCGTCGGAACCGGTCGCGACGTCACCGACATCAAGGTCGGCCACCGGGTCAGCGGCGAGGGTCACCTGGTGTGCGGCAAGTGCCGCAACTGTCTGGCCGGGCGCCGCCATCTGTGCCGGGCGACGGTCGGGCTCGGCGTCGGGCGCGACGGTGCGTTCGCCGAGTACGTGGCGCTGCCCGCCTCGAACGTATGGGTGCACCGGGTCCCCGTCGACCTCGACGTCGCCGCGATCTTCGACCCGTTCGGCAACGCCGTCCACACGGCCCTCTCCTTCCCGCTGGTCGGCGAGGACGTCCTGATCACCGGCGCCGGCCCGATCGGGCTGATGGCCGCCGCCGTGGCCCGGCACGCGGGCGCCCGAAACGTCGTCGTCACCGATGTCAGCGAGGAGCGCCTGGCGCTGGCGCGCAAGATCGGGGTGAGCCTCGCGCTGAACGTCTCGGACGCCATGATCGCCGAGGGCCAGCGCGAGCTCGGACTGCGCGAGGGCTTCGACATCGGCCTGGAGATGTCCGGCCGCCCGGAGGCGATGCGCGACATGATCGCCAACATGACGCACGGAGGCCGGATCGCCGTGCTCGGCCTGCCGTCCCAGGAGTTCCCCGTCGACTGGGCCCGGATCGTCACCTCCATGATCACGATCAAGGGCATCTACGGCCGCGAGATGTTCGAGACGTGGTACGCCATGTCGGTCCTGCTGGAGGGCGGGCTCGACCTCTCGCCGGTGATCACCGGCCGGTACGACTACCGCGACCACGAGGCGGCGTTCGCGGACGCGGCGAGTGGCAAGGGCGGCAAGGTCATCCTCGACTGGAATGCGTGACTCTCTTCCGGTGCAAGCACTTTAGGAGCTTCCTGATGTTCGACTCCGTGCGCGACGACCTCCGCGCGACCCTCGACGAGATCCGCGCCGCCGGGCTGCACAAGCCCGAGCGCGTGATCGACAGCCCGCAGTCCGCGACCGTGCACGTCACCGCGGGCGGCCGCCGCGGCGAAGTGCTCAACTTCTGTGCCAACAACTATCTGGGCCTCGCCGACCACCCCGAGGTGATCGCCGCCGCCCATGAGGCGCTGGACCGCTGGGGGTACGGCATGGCGTCCGTGCGCTTCATCTGCGGTACGCAGGAGGTGCACAAGGAGCTTGAGGCGCGGCTGTCCGCGTTCCTCGGCCAGCAGGACACGATCCTGTACTCCTCGTGCTTCGACGCCAACGGCGGCGTCTTCGAGACCCTCCTCGGCCCGGAGGACGCGGTGATCTCCGACGCCCTCAACCACGCATCGATCATCGACGGTATCCGTCTGTCCAAGGCCCGCCGCTTCCGCTACGCCAACCGCGACATGGCGGATCTGGAGCGTCAGCTGAAGGAGGCCTCCGAGGGCGGCGCCCGCCGCAAGCTGATCGTCACCGACGGCGTCTTCTCCATGGACGGCTATGTGGCCCCGCTGCGCGAGATCTGCGACCTCGCCGACCGTCACGACGCCATGGTCATGGTCGACGACTCGCATGCCGTCGGCTTCGTCGGCCCCGGTGGCCGCGGCACCCCCGAACTGCACGGCGTCATGGACCGCGTCGACATCATCACGGGCACCCTCGGCAAGGCGCTCGGCGGCGCCTCCGGCGGTTATGTCGCCGCCCGAGCCGAGATCGTCGCCCTGCTGCGCCAGCGCTCGCGTCCGTATCTCTTCTCGAACACGCTCGCGCCGGTGATCGCGGCGGCCTCGCTCAAGGTGCTCGATCTGCTGGAGTCGGCCGGCGACCTGCGCGAGAGGCTGGCCGAGAACACCGCTCTCTTCCGGCGCCGTATGACCGAGGAGGGTTTCGACATCCTGCCCGGCGACCACGCCATCGCCCCGGTCATGATCGGCGACGCCGCGAAGGCCGGCCGCATGGCCGAGCTGCTGCTGGAGCGCGGCGTCTACGTCATCGGCTTCTCCTACCCGGTGGTGCCGCAGGACCAGGCCCGCATCCGGGTGCAGCTCTCCGCCGCGCACTCCACGGACGACGTCAACCGCGCGGTCGACGCGTTCGTGGCGGCGAGGGCCGAGCTGGACGGCTGACCCGCCGGACCTCTTGCGATAATCGTCCGCATGATCGAAGCGCGGCGGCTCCACATCCTCCGTGCGGTGGCCGACCACCGCACGGTGACGGCCGCTGCCGCCGCGCTCTATCTCACCCCCTCCGCGGTGTCCCAGCAGCTCACCGCCCTGGAGCAGGAGACCGGTCACCGGCTCGTCGAGCGCAGTGCCAAGGGCGTACGGCTGACCCCGGCCGGCGAGATCCTGCTCAGCCACACCAACGCCGTCCTCGCCCAGCTCGAGCGGGCCGAGGCGGAGCTCGCGGCGTACGGCGCGGGTTCGGCGGGCACGGTCACACTCGCCTCCTTCGCCACCGGCATCGGCCTGGTCGTGGCCCCCGCGCTGGCCCGGCTCACGCACACGGCACCCGGCATCCGGGTCCGCGTCCATGACGCCGAGGGCGACGCGAGCCTGCCGATGGTCCTCGACCGGCAGGTGGACGTGGCGGTCGCCGTCGAGTACCGGGGCGCGCCGGACGCGGACGACCCCAGGCTCACGCACATCCCGCTGTACGCAGAGCCCTTCGATGCGGTCGTGCCGGTCACCCACCGCCTCGCCGGCACGGACGAGGTCCCGCTCGCCGAGCTGGCCAAGGACCCGTGGATCGGCCCGTACCCCGGCAATCCCTGCCATGACGTCGTCGTCCTGGCCTGCGAGCACGCCGGATTCCAGCCCCGCCTCGAACACTCCTCGGACGACTTCCGCGCGGTGGTCGCGCTCGCCTCGGCCGACGCGGGCGTGGCCCTGGTGCCCCGCTCCGCCCTGCGGGGCATGGACCTCACCGGCGTGGTCGTCCGCCCGGTCGACGGTGCCGCCCCCACGCGCCGGGTCTTCGCTGCCGTGCGCCGGGGCACGGAGGATCACCCGCTGATCCGCCCGGTGCTCGACGCGCTGGCAGAGGCCGCGACCGAGGACTGAACGCCGGGGGCCATGTTTCATTTCTGGGAAATTCCTCTCACATCCGGGACTCGCATCCCGAATCCGGGATAGCGTCCCGAGTATGGGAAGCGAAACGACCGACACCGTGGACGTACGGCTGGCCACGCGCCTCGCGGAGCTGCGCGCCGAACGCGGCTGGTCCCTGGGTGACCTGGCGGAGCGCAGCGGCGTGAGCCGCTCGACACTCTCCCGGGCCGAACGCGCCGAGATCAGCCCCACGGCCTCGATGCTCAACCGCCTGTGCGGCGTCTACGGCCGCACCATGTCCCAGCTGCTGAGCGAGGTCGAGGCGGAGCACGCGCAGGTGGTGCGCACCGCTGACCAGAGCGTCTGGGAGGACACGGCCTCCGGCTTCGTACGACGGTCCGTGTCCCCTCCGCACCCGGGGCTGCGCGGCGAGCTCGTCGAGGGACGGCTCGCGGCGGGTGCCGACATCACCTACGACCGTCCGCCCGTGCCCGGACTCGAACAGCACATCTGGGTCCTCGACGGCACGCTGGAGGTGACCGCACAGGACGGGGAGCAGCTGCTCGCCGCCGGTGACTGTCTGCGGCTGCGGGTGTGGGGGCCGACGCGCTTCCGTTGTCCTGGGCCCGACGGCGTTCGGTACGCACTGGTGGTGGTGCTCCCGTGACCGCGATCGTCAGGCTGAACGGGCCCGATGTGCTCGCCCGGGCCGTGGAGCTGGCCGAGCTGCTGACCGACACCGTGCACGGCGGGGCCTCGATCGGCTTTCTCGCGTCGCTCGACCGGGCCGAGGCCCTCGCCTGGTGGAGGACACGGGCGGCCGCGATCGACACGGGCACTCTCGCGGTCTGGGCGGCGCGGGCCGGGGACCGGGTGACGGGCACGGTGAGCCTCGCCTACCCGGACAAGGCCAACAGCCGCCACCGGGCCGAACTGGTCAAGCTCATGGTGCACCGGGACGCCCGCGGCCAGGGCCTGGGACGCAGACTGCTGACCACCGCCGAGCAGGCAGCCGCCGAGGCGGGCATCACCCTGCTCCACCTGGACACGGAGACCGGCAGCCCGGCCGAGTCCCTGTACAGTTCGGCCGGCTGGACCCGGCTCGGGGTGATACCGGACTACGCGGCGACCCCGACCGGCGCCCTCCATCCCACGACGATCTTCTACAAGCGCGTGGGGGTTCTCATCCGCTGAGCGAGCGGTGATTGTCAGTGGCCTTGGCTACGGTGCCAGACATGCCGGACGCCGAAGACGTACGCCGTATCGCCCTGTCCTTGCCGGACACGACGGAGAAGACTGCCTGGAGCATGCCCACGTTCCGGGTGGCGGGGAAGATGTTCGCCACGTTGCCCGAGGACGAGACGTCGATGGCGGTGCGCTGCCCCAAGGAGGAGCGGGACGAGCTGGTCCTGGCCGAGCCCGGGAAGTTCTGGGTCGCCGGCCATGAGGCGCAGTTCGCCTGGATCCGGGTGCGCCTTGCCACCTTGGAGGACGAGGCGGAACTGCACGACATCCTCGCCGACTCGTGGCGTCAGGCCGCCCCGCCCCGCCTCCTCGACAACCATCCGGAGCTGGGACTCGCGCCCGGGGACTGACACAGAGAGTGAACGGCCCACAAACGGGTGCGCGACCACCGTCCCGAGTGCGGTATTGTTTCTGTGCGCGTGGGGCCCGGGGAAATCCCAGGTCAGGCGGGCAACGGGACGTGGCGCAGCTTGGTAGCGCACTTGACTGGGGGTCAAGGGGTCGCAGGTTCAAATCCTGTCGTCCCGACCGAAGTGTCGGATGTATTCGCATGTGAGGGCGCTCTTCGGAGCGCCCTCACGTGTGAGTGGGAGCAATGTGGCAACCCCGACTCCTGGGGGAGCGGGCGCCGCATCGTACGGCCCCGCAGTGCGTGGCCGCGGGGCCGCCATTGTCCGGTCAGGCGGTGGTCAGCGCGCACTGGCCGCGGTCGGCCTTCATCGGGCCGGCGGTGGTGGGCCGGACGTCGAAGTCGAACATGGCGGTGGGTACGTACAGCGAGCAGCAGGCGTTGGGGATGTCGACGATGCCGCTGATGCGCCCCTCTACGGGTGCGGAGCCGAGCAGCAGGTAGGCCTGCTCACCGCTGTAGCCGAACTTCTTGAAGTACTCGACGGCGTTGAGGCAGGCCCGGCGGTATGCCAGTGTCGCGTCCATGTAGAAGTTCGTGTCCGTGTCGTGGTCGACGGAGATTCCGATGAAGGTGAGGAACTCCGTGTACCTCGGCTCGACGTTGCCCGGAATGAACACCGGGTTGGTCGAGATGCCGTACTTCTCCATGCCGCCCTTGATCAGCTCGACGTGGAAGTCGATGAAGCCGCCCATCTCGATGGCGCCGCAGAAGGTGATCTCTCCGTCGCCCTGACTGAAGTGCAGGTCGCCTCCCGAGAGCTTGGCGTCTTTGACGTGCACCGGGAAGAAGACCCGCGAACCACGCGTGAAGTTCTTGATGTCCTGGTTACCTCCGTTCTCGCGGGCCGGAACCGTGCGTGCGCCCTCCGCGGCGATGCGCTTGGCGAGGTCGCCGGTGGCCGTGCCGGCGAGTGCGTTGGTGCCCTCCGGCGGTAGGGCGAGGGGCGGGACCCGGTTCGGGTCGGTGTCGATCAGCGCCTTCTCGCGGGCGTTCCAGCGGGTGAGCATCTCGGCCGACGGTGCCGTTCCGAACAGCCCGGGGTGGGTGATCCCGGTGAAGCGGATACCGGGCAGATGACGGGACGTGGCCTGCTGTCCGTGGAAGTCCCATATCGCCTTGTAGGCGTCCGGGAAGTAGTCGGTCAGGAAGCCACCGCCGTTGGCCTTGGCGAAGATGCCCGTGTAGCCCCAGCTCTGGCCCGCCGCGTCCCCGGTCTGCTGCGGCACGGGGCCGAGGTCGAGTATGTCGACGACGAGCAGGTCGCCGGGTTCGGCGCCCTCCACGCCTATCGGGCCGCTGAGCATGTGAGGGATGCTCAGGTCGATGTCGCGTACATCGTTGGCGGTGTCGTTGTTGCCGATCTGGCAGTCGGTCCAGTCGCGGCACTCCATGCGGAACTCCGCTCCCGGCTTCACCATGGTGACGCTGGGGACGTCCGGGTGCCACCTGTTGTGTCCGGGAACGGCCTGGTCACGCATCGACTTGCTCTGGTCGACACTGAATACGACTTCGGGCATGACAGCCTCTCATTCTGATCCGGTCAGGACGTTGTGCCCGTACCTCCGGCCGATCCGGCCGGGGCCGGTTGCCGCGGTCTCCTGGTGAGCGTCCACAGCGCCGCGAACACGACGACACCGAAGGCCCCGAGGGCGATGGCGATCTCCGAGGTGTGCTTCCAGTAGCCGGAAAGCAGCAGCGCCGCGGGAATGACACCGGTGACCCAGCCCTCGATCGCCGTCACCCAGCCCACATAGTCGGACAACTCCGTCTTCTTGAGACCGAGCAGCAGGAAGAACAGGAACCACAGAAAAGCCCAGTAGAGCCAGATGGCTCCGAAGGGGTAGTCCTTGAAGAGGTGGAAATTGACGAACGAATACCCCAGGGCCACGATCGCCACAAAGAGGGAGTAGTAGCCGACGCATATTTTTTCGATGTCGGCGAGCAGGACAATTCCCACATAAAGGTAGGTGAATCCGAACAGGTAGATCCCGGATGCCGCCAGAATCTTCATCTGGTCATCGCCGGCCGTGAAGATGAGGTAGGTCGGTGTCAGTACCTGCAATCCACCCACGAAGAGGTTGAACACTGCTGCGGACTTGGCGTCGACCTTCCCCAGCAGCAACAGCCCGTTCATGAACAGCACCGCACCGACAAAGAGCAGTCCCACGTTGCCCACGGGGACGCACCTCCAAACGGTGTCCGGGTTCTGACGTCGAAAACCCGCACAAGACGTTCTTCTGCCCCGTCAACCACCTCCCTCAGGGACGCGGCAACCGCGAGAGCGAGGGGTGCGGGTGCTGTTCCATCCTTCTGCGTGGCGGCACTTCGGAAACTACTGCTGGGGCCTCCCGGGCCTGCTCCTCCCGGTCATGGAGGGCGGCGGCCGCGCTCGAGGTCAACGCGAGGCCGGGCGCGGAGTACAGACGTCTTGCCGCGCCTGCGCAAGCAGGACAGCCGTAAGACGTGGGCGCCGTTCCGATTGCCAACTTCACGTCGAAAGGCCCACAGTGGCTGCATAGATATTCGTAGGTCGCCATCACCACTCCGGAAGCCGGTGGACGCTGGCCAACCCGAATCTGTGCGGCGCCCGAAAAGCGCACGCGCCAGTCCGTTTCCTCCTTTCAAGGAGACGTCTCGTAAATGCACGTGTCAAGTCCCGGACGGCTGGGCCCTCCCCCCGGAACGGCCTGATGGCAAGCCCGGCGCTGCTCCAAAGAGACCCACGGCGACGCTCGGTGCGACGTACTGCACGGATTTTCCCACCCGTCTTTTTTCGCACGGGCGGACCAACTCGTAACCGCATGTGGAGAACGTCCTACGGGTGCCGGGCCAGAACTGACGCCGACAGTTGTCACGACCTGCTCCGGCAGCCCGTAGTGTGCGCCGAGGCCCATCAGAAGCCTCAGCGTGAACGAGCGGTGATGCCCAGCCCCCTCGGAGTACATGATCGTCGAGGACGGTGGGCTTGCCGGGACCTGAGCGCGCTCCTGCACGGTCACCGGATAACGCCGACAGCGGCGGACGAACAATCAGCAAGAGACTGATTGGAAGATCCAGCACCTCTGCTGTGAGCCGACTCACCTCAGAATTTGCTGGACGGTTGCGACCGAGACCTTTAGTTTCTTAAATAGATTGACTTTTCCTTAAGCGGACGCACCGGCGCCGCGCATACTGTCTCGCGAGAAATCCAAGGCAACGTCGGGAGGGCGGATCAGTGAGCAAAATGAACGCCGTGTGGGTACGAGGCGTGAACGGCATTCAGTTGCATCACGTGACCGATCTCCAGGATGCCGGCAGGTTTTTGGGTAACGCGGCGATGGCACTGCGGGCCGCGCACGTAAGGACCGGCGCCGACCGGTACTCCAGCATCGCCGCCGAGCTGAAGAGCCTGGTGGAGCGGGTGCGGGAGTTGGAGGACGAGGCGCGGTCGAGCATGCACGACCTGCACGCCACCGACCCCGAGCGGTTCGCCCGCTGCAGGGACGGGCACGAGCCGTGGCCAGGTGAAATCCCGGCAGGATTCGTCCCGCGCCACACGTGCAAGGACGAGTGCCTCTACCACGACCGCGACGTCCTCGACGCCATCATGCAGTGCACCTGCGGCCGGCCGCCGTGCCGGGCGTGTGAGATCGGCGGAAAGCTCTGACGGTCCCAAGCCCGAGCCTTGGCGCGCCGGCGTTGAACGGTGGGCCGCCGCGGGCTGTTGGTGAGTGGCTGGCGGCGGGCGCAAGCACACGGTCGAGGTCGCGACCGCGCGCGTCAATGCCGGTGTGACTCTCGTGCCCCGGAACCCGCGAGGGGCCGGCGACGATGAACGGATCGTGCAGCGGCACGTCGGAAAGCCGCATCAGCTCGGTCTCGGCCACGGTCGAAGACTGCGTTGACGCGATGGCGGCGGAAGCCGGCGTGGACGACGGGGATCCTGCGCCGAGGAGCCCCTGACCGGCGCCCGGGGAAACGGGGCTCTCCCTGGCGCCGGCCGAGCACGCCGAGGTGCTGGCGTGCTACATCCGCGAGCATGCATCGGGCTTACTCGTCGGCCCCGGTGAGCGGCTCGTTCGAAGACGCAATCAGCCGGGCGCGGAGGTCCGTGTCGGGCATGTCGGGGTCGAAGGGGAACATCGGCCGACGGATGCGGTGATGGCCGAGCCTCACGAGGTCCTGGTCGACCCCTCCCGGCGTGAGGGCCATCTTCCAGCCGGCGGCCATCGCGTACAGCTCGGGCTCCAGGTAGCCGATCTTCACGATGACGACGTCCGCCTCCCGTGGGGCCAACTCCAGCCGCGTGAAATCGTGTTCGTAGTGGTACGGCTTCCGCAGCCGGGTCAGGATCACGTACACGCTCCCCACCCGCAGCACCACTTCCGTCTGCGCGTCCCGGTCGCCGTGCCGGACCGCGTGGACCACGCCCGTCAGGGTGAGCGGTCCGGCGTGCCGGTCGTCCACCTCGGCGCCCGCGGTAACGGTGACGGTCGCGCCGACCCCCGCCCGCACCGCCGTGTCGACGGCGGAAGGGCCCGGCAGGGAGGCGTAGATGACGACCGGCCCGGACGGCTCCTTGAACTCAGGGCGGGACAGCACCTGTTCGAGGCTCCAGGTGACGTCTCCGGCGCCGCCCGCGGTCGGGTTGTCGCCGGTGTCGCTGATGAAGTACGGGCGGGCGGTGGACGCCAGCGCCTCGTCGAGGGATTCGTCGAGCGTGCCGGTCGGGGCGACGAAGGCGAAGTCGCGCCGCGCGTCCCAGAATGCGCGGGCCAGCCGCTCGGCACCCTTCGTGACCGCGTCCGTATCCTGCCCGGTGACGACCACCGCGGCCCGGTTGCGCGGCTCGTCCGCCCAGGCGTACCCGACCCAGATCGCCGCGTCGACGACACCGGGCAGTGCCTCCACCTCTTCGACCGCCGCGTACACGCTCTTCGCGGGCTCGATCCGGGTCGACGTCTGCTCTCCGGCCAGCAGTACCGGCACCGGGACCCATGCCTTGACCGGGCGAGGCTCGCCGCTCGCCAGCAGGTCGACCAGGTTGCGGGCCGCGCGCTCCTTGGTCTCCATGGCGTCTTCGTGCGGCGCCATGCGGTAGCAGGTGATCAGGTCGCTGCGGTGGACCAGTTCGCGCGAGACGTTGCCGTGCAGGTCCATCGACGTCGACACGAGTAGGTCCGGGCCGACGGTCTCGCGGATGCGTGCGAGCAGGAGTGCCTCGGCGTCGTCCAGCCCCTCGACGGTCATCGCGCCGTGGATGTCGTACCAGAGCCCGTCGATGCGTCCCAACGCCTTCAGCCGGTCGAGCAGTTCGGCCGCGAGGTCGGCGAACGCGGCCGCCGTCACCGTGCCGCCCGGCAGTGCCTTGCCGACCAGTGCGCCGCGCCAGTCGGCGGCCGTCCGCAGGGGGGTGCCGGGGGCGAGGAACGGGTAGCGGGCGAGTACGTCGGCGCCGCGTTGAGGGTGAAAGGCGAGGGCTGTGGTGCGGGCCGGGGAGAAGGTGGACGACTCGATGCCGAGACCGGCGATCGCGATGACGGGACGGGGATGTGACATGAGTCCTCCGGATGTCAGGAGTGGTTGCCGGTGACCGCCCGCAGCGCGTGCGCCAGTGCCCGTTGCAGGGCGAACTGGCCCGCGCCGACCAGACCCGCGTCGGCGCCGAGGCTGGCCCGCTCGATGACCAGGTGCTCGGTCACGAGGGGATGGCAGCCCTCGTAGAGCTGACTGCGTACGGCGGCGACGAAGGGTTCCAGCGTCGAGAGGATGCCGCCGAGGTACACGGCGTCCGGGTTGAAGAAGTTGACGTTGGCGGCCAGTACCTGGCCGAGGTAGCGGCCGGCCTGCCGGACGGCGCGGGTGGCCTCGGGGTCGGCGTCGGAGGCGAGGCGTACGACGTCCTCGGTGGACGTGACCTCGAGGCCGCGCCGGTGCAGGATCCGCACGAGCGCGGCGCCGGAGGCGACGGTCTCCAGGCAGCCGGTGTTGCCGCAGGAGCAGGGGATGTCGTGGGCCGCCTCGACGCGGACGTGGGTGATCTCGCCCGCGGCGCCTGAGCCACCCCGGTAGAGGCGGCCGTCGGCGATGACGCCGGCGCCGATCGCCGTGCCCGTCTTGACCATGATCGACTGCCGGCGTTCGGGCGGCTGGACGGTGTGTTCGCCGACGGCCATGCAGTTGGCGTCGTTCTCGATAGCGGCCAGCACGCTGAACCGGTCCTCCAGCCAGGCACGTACGGGGAAGCGGTTCCAGCCGGGCATGCGGGAGGGCAGAGTCACGACGCCGGAGACCACGTCCACCGGACCGGGCAGTGAGAGGCCGACGCCGCGCAGGAGGTGCCGACCGTGCTGTTCGGCGAGTGCCTCCAGCGTCCCTGCCAGTCCCGGCAGGGCCGCCTCGGGTCCGTCGGCGGTCGCGAACGGCACCGTGGAGACGTCGGTGAGGCCGCCGCCCGGCAGGACGACGCCCACGCGGGCGTGCCGCCCGCCGAGTTCGGCCGCCACCGCGAAGCCGTCGCTGCCGCCGAGCCGCAGCACCTTGCGCGGGCGCCCGCCGGCCGAGGACACCGTGCCTTCCTCGGCGACCAGGCCATGGGCCATCAACTGGCTCACCGTGAACGACACTGTCGACGGCGCCGCGCCGAGCAGCCCTGCGATCTCCGTCCGCGTCGCCGCCCGGCCGGAGGCGAGGAGTTCGAGGACGCGTTCGGTCAGCGAGGAGAGGCCCGCGGTGTTCTTCCGTCGCGGCGGACTTTTTTCAGTCATGGACGAAGTTACTTCCGGCGTCGGCGGTGGAGGCGTCGAGCGTAAGCCCCAGATGGTGGCGGATCGCTTTTTTCAGAACGGCAGTAACAGGCTTTTTACAGGAACACGCCTGTTTCTTCGAACAGTCGGGTCGTTGACTGTCTTCACCCCGCCTCAGTTCCCCCCTTTTTTCCGAGGAGAGCCATGTCCCAGAGGACAGCCATGATTCCGAGGAGAGCCACGTCCCCCGCTCGTCCGCGACTCCTCGTCGGTGCCGCCCTGTCCGCGGGCACGCTGCTGCTCGCGGGCTGCTCCGGGACGAGCGACACGTCCTCCGCGTCCCGCGACTCGATCGACTACGCGCTGCCCGCGAACTTCACCCCGAACTGGATCCTCCCGATCGGCACCGCGGCGCATCTCAACACCAACAACATCTCCATCGCGAACACGCTTTGGGAGCCGCTCGTCGCTTACGACGGCTCGACCGGCCGGATCGCCTGGAACAAGGCCGGATCCGTCGCCACCGCCGCCGACTTCGCGAACGACGGCAAGAGTGTGACGATCACCCTTGGTGACCGGCACTGGAGCGACGGCAAGCCGGTCACCTCCCGGGACGTCGAGTTCTGGTTCAACCTCATCAAGGCGAACAAGGCGCAGTGGGCCGGCTACAACCCCGGCAAGGCGCCCGACAACTGGACGTCCTTCAAGACCGTCGACGACCGCCACTTCACGATCGCCTTCGACAAGGCCTACAACTCCCAGTGGATGCTGGCCAACGAGCTGCAGAGCATCATCCCGCTGCCGCAGCACGTCTGGGACAGGACCGGCGCCTCGGCCCAGGTCTCCGACGCCGACCGCACCGCCGCGGGCGCCAAGCAGGTATGGACGTACCTCAACAACGCGGCGAAGAACATCGCCGGTTACGAGAAGGACGCCCTGTGGAAGACGATCAGCGGTCCCTATGCCGTCAAGTCGTTCTCCACGGCCGGGAAGGTGGTCCTCACCGCCAACAAGAAGTACGACGGCGGTGAGAAGCCCGCCATCCCGACGGTGAACCTGCTCCCCTTCACCACGGCGGACGCCGAGAAGAACGCGCTGCGTTCCGGTGGCGTGGACTACGGCTACATCGAGGCCGGCGACCTCGACCAGAAGGACCGCTTCACCGCGCAGGGCTACACGGTGAAGCCGTGGTCGGGCTGGGCGATCACGTACATGCCGTACAACTTCAACAACCCGGGGATGGGAGCCGTGTTCAAGCAGCTCTACGCCCGCCAGGCGGTCCAGCGGTCCATCGACCAGACGAGCCTGGCGAAGGTCATCTTCAACGGGACGGCGGTGCCCGGGTACGGTCCGGTCCCGCAGGCGCAATCGTCGTCCTTCGTCTCGCCGACGCAGAAGAACAACCCGTACCCGTTCTCCACCGCGGCGGCCCGAGAGCTGCTCACCGGTCACGGCTGGACGGAGCAGGGCGGCGTGATGGTGTGCACGGACCCCGGCACCGGCGCCTCGCAGTGCGGTGAAGGCGTCGGCCGGGGCGCGAAGTTCGAGATGCAGGTGCTGTCGCAGTCCGGCTCGACGGTCACCGACAACATGATGAGCGCGATTCAGTCCTCGCTCGCGAAGACCGGGATCAAGTTCTCGATCAGGACCGCTCCGGTCAACTCCGTGCTGTCGCAGACTCCGCAGTGCACGGCGAAGCAGGCGATCTGCAAGTGGCAGCTGTCCTTCTTCGGCACGGCGGGCAGCTGGTATTTCCCCGCCTTCCCGACCGGTGATTCGCTCTTCCAGAGCAAGGGCGGCTCGAACTTCGGCAACTACTCCAACCCCGAGGTCGACAAGCTCATCTCCGCCTCGACGACGTCGACCTCGGACCAGGCGGTCCAGGACTACAGCGCACTCCTCGCCAAGGACCTGCCGGTGATCTGGCTGCCGGAGCCCGTCTACCAGATCTCGGTGATCAGGAACGGCCTGGGAGGCTTCTCGCAGGACTCACTCGCCAACTTCCACCCGGCGCAGTGGAAGTGGACCGACTGAGGCCGCCCGCATGGACACCTTCCTCTATCTGACCAGGCGGCTACTCCAGGCCCTCGTGGTGATCCTGATCGTCACGGTCGTGGTGTTCTGCCTGCTGCACGCGCTGCCCGGGGGTCCCGCGCGCGGGATCCTCGGCCCGCAGGCCACGGCCCAGCAGATCGCCGCGTTCAACCACGACCAGGGCCTGGACCGGCCGCTGCCTGTCCAGTACGTCTATTACCTGCGCACCCTTCTGCACGGCGACCTCGGCACCTCGTACACCCTGAACGAGGCGGTGTCCCGGCTGATCGAACAGCGCCTGCCGAAGACCCTGGTGCTGACACTCCTGTCCGCGCTGGTCGGCCTCCTGCTGGCGGTCCCGCTCGGTATGTGGCAGGCAGTGCGGCGCAACAAGCCGGTGGACTACGTCGTCACCACACTGAGCTTCGTCGCCTACTCGACGCCGGTGTACTTCCTGGGCCTCGTCCTGGTCCTGGTGTTCACCCAGACCCTGCGCTGGTTCCCCTCCCAGGCGCCCCAAGGGGACACGCTGGCCCAGGTGTTCACGGACCCCGTCGCGCTCGTGCTGCCGGTCGTCACCGGGGCAGCCTCCATGGTCGCCGTGTTCAGCCGCTACATGCGGGCCGCCACGCTGGAAAACCTCGCCGAGGACTACGTCCGGACCGCCCGCGCCGGCGGCTCCCACCCGCGCGCGATCCTGTGGCGGCACGTGTTCCGCAACTCCCTGACCCCCGTGATCGCCATGCTTGGTTACTACGTGCCCGTGCTGTTCGGCGGCGCGCTCGTCGTCGAGCAGCTCTTCAACTACCCGGGAATGGGGCTTCTGTTCTGGAGCGCCGCGCAGTCCTCCGACTATCCGGTGCTGCTCGGCTGCGTCCTCGTCATCTCCGTCGCGACGGTCGTCGGCACGCTGCTGGCGGACGTCGTACAGCGGATCGTCGATCCCCGAGTCAAGGCGGGCCGGACATGAGCGCGGTAGTGCAGGCACCCTCCCTGGAGCTGGCCTCCGGTCATCGCCTCTCGCTGCGGCGTTTCGCGCGCAACCGGCTGGCGGTCGCCGGGCTCGTCGTGGTCGTCCTCTTCCTGCTGTTCTGCTTCGTCGGCCCGCTGCTGTACTCGACGGACCAGACCCACACGGACCTGACCCAGGTCAACCTCGCGCCCGGCGGGGAGCATTGGCTGGGCACGGACGCCGTCGGACACGACGAGCTGGGGCGGCTCATGTACGGCGGGAAGGTCTCGCTGCTCGTGGGGCTCGCGGCCGGGATCCTGGCGACCGTCATCGGCACGCTGTGGGGCGCGGTCGCGGGCTATGCGGGCGGCTGGGTGGACGCGGTGATGATGCGGGTGGTCGACGCAGGCATCGCCATCCCCGCCCTGTTCATCCTGCTGGTCGTCTCCGCCATCACCACCCCGGACACCCTCGGGCTGATCGTCATCCTGGGGCTGGTGTCATGGCTGGTGCCGTCCCGGCTGGTGCGGGCGGAAACACTCACGCTCAAGAACAGGGACTACGTCCTCACCCTGCGCGCGATCGGCGGCACCCACGGCCGCGCGATCGCGCGGCACATCCTGCCCAACTCGGTGTCGACGATCGTGGTCGCGGCGACGTTCCAGGTCGCCGACGCGATCCTGCTCGTCGCCTATGTGTCGTACCTGGGCCTGGGCGTCCAGCCGCCGTCGACCGACTGGGGCGGCATGCTGTCGGCCGGTCTGACGGCCGCGTACTCCGGGCGCTGGTGGCTGATCGTTCCGCCGGGCCTCGCGATCATCCTCGTCGTATGCGCGTTCAACGCGATCGGCGACGGGCTGCGCGACGCCTTCGACGTCAGGGGACGCGGATGAACATCCTGAACATGGAGGGCCTGTCGGTCACCTTCGCGACCGACACGGGCGACGTGCCGGCGGTGCGCGACGTGTCCCTGCACGTGCGTCCCGGCGAAACCCTCGCGCTGGTCGGCGAGTCAGGGTCCGGCAAGTCGACGGTTGCGCTCGCGGCGATGGGGCTGCTGCCCGGCAACGCGCGGGCGTCGGGGCGGGTGACGGTCGACGGGACGCAGGTCGTCGGCGCCCGTGAGGCGGAACTGGCGCGACTGCGCGGCCGTACGGCCTCCATGGTCTTCCAGGAGCCCGCAACCGCGCTCGATCCGCTGACCCGGGTCGGCAGGCAGATCGCCGAGGTCATACGCAACCATCGGCGGGTGTCCGCCCAGGAGGCCGCCGACGAGGCGGTCGGACTCCTGCGCCGGGTCGGCATTCCGGAGCCGGAGCGGCGGGCGTCCGCGTTCCCGTTCCAGCTGTCGGGCGGGCAGCGGCAGCGGGTGGTCATCGCCATGGCGATCGCCAACTCGCCCCGTCTGCTGGTCGCCGACGAGCCGACCACGGCGCTGGACGTCACCGTGCAGGCCGACATCCTCGACCTGTTGCGGGGGCTGGCCGCCGACTCCGACACCGGCGTGCTGCTGGTCACCCACAACATGGGTGTCGTCGCCGACTTCGCCGACCGGGTCGCCGTCATGCTGCGCGGCGAGATCGTGGAGACCGGTCCAGTGGACGAGGTGCTGCTGCGGCCGACGCACGAGTACACCCGGCGGCTGCTGGCGGCGGTGCCCCGGCTGGCGGTCACCGGGCCGGAGGACGACGAGATGCCGCCGGTGGCGCGGGCCGACGCCGAGCCGGTGGTCCAGCTCCAGGACATCTCGGTGAACTTCGGCCGGGGACGACGGAGCGTCAAGGCACTTCAGGAGGTGTCCTTGACCGTCCACTCCGGTGAGACCGTCGGCCTCGTCGGCGAGTCCGGGTCCGGCAAGTCGACGGCGGCCCGGGTCGCGCTGGGTCTCGTGGCGCCGGACTCCGGCTCGGTGTCGCTGTTCGGCACGGACCTGCGCCGGGCCCGGGGACGCGCGCGCCGCGCACTGCTGGCCGGGGTGGGCGTCGTGCTCCAGGATCCCGTGGCGTCGTTGGACGCACGGATGAGTGTCGCCGAGTGCGTGGCAGAGCCGCTGCGCGTGCACCGACGCGGGATGACGGCGGTGGAGCGGCGGGCGCGGGTCGCGGAGGTGCTGGAACTCGTCAGGCTGTCCGGGGAGTTGGCAGGACGGGGACCACGGGAGCTGTCCGGGGGACAGCGGCAGCGGGTCAGCCTGGCCCGGGCCCTGGTGCTCGAACCGCGGCTGCTCGTGGCGGACGAGCCGACCAGCGCGCTCGATGTGAGTGTGCAGAAGACGGTGCTGGAGGTCATCGGCGAACTGCAGAAAGAGCTCGGGTTCGCGTGCCTGTTCGTCTCGCACGACCTGGCCGTGGTGCAGCGGTTCGCCCAGCGGGTCGTCGTCCTGCGGGCCGGGCGGGTCGAGGAGCAGGGACCGACCATGACCACCCTCCTGCGCCCGGAGACGGAGTACACGCGCCGGCTCATCGCCGCCGTGCCCGTACCGGATCCGGTGCTCCAGCGCCGGCGCCGCACGGAGCGCCCGGGGTCCGTGATCGCCGGCGGACAGGGGGCCACCGCGTGACGCACGAGATGCCCGGTCCGGGCCGAACTCCCCGACATCAGACCGCTGTTGTCGCCGGAATCGACATCGGAGGTACGACCACGCAGGCTGTCCTGTGCTCGCCGGAACTGGACGTCGTCGACCGCGCGGGGGTGCCGACCCCTGCCGCCGAGGGCGGGGAGGCGATGGTCGGCGCCGCGCTCGATGCGCTACGACGGCTGCTGGACCGTACACCTGCGCGGCTGCTCGGCGTCGGTGTGGGCGCGGCGGGCGTCGTGGACGCGCGGGCCGGGAAGGTGCTGGTGGCCAGCGACTCCTTCCGCGGCTGGGCCGGTTTCCCGGTGACGGCGACGGTCGAACGGGCTTTCGGTGTCCCGGCGTTCCTGGACAACGACGTCAACGCGTTCCTGCGTGGTGAGGTGGCGCGGGGCGCCGTCGCGGGCGAGGCACACGTGCTCGGCATGACGCTGGGCACGGGGGTCGGCGGAGCGCTGTGGCTGGACGGCGCGCTCTACGACGGACCCCACGGCGCGGCCGGCGAGATCGGCCACGTGCCCGGCTTCGGAGACCTGCCCTGCACCTGCGGCGGCCGAGGCCACCTGGAGACCCTGGCCTCCGGCCGCTCCCTCGCCGCGCGCTATGCCGAGCGCACCGGGCGGGAGTCCACCGCCCGCGAGATCGCCGGGGCGGCACGGCGGGGCGACCTGGACGCGCTCGCCGTGTATGAGGCCGCAGGGACGGCCGTCGCCCGCGCGATCCTGCTCACGGCCGGCCTGCTGGACGTCTCGACCTTCGTGATCGGCGGCGGCGTCAGCGGGTCCTGGCCTTTGCTCGAACCGGTCCTCCATAAGGCTCTGGTCGCCGAACCTCCCGTCAGCGGCCACCCTGTCCGCGCTCTGCCGTCCCGCCTGGGCGGCGACGCGGTGGCCCTCGGCGCTGCGGCCCGGGCACGGGCGGTACTGGACGTCAGCGCATGATGTTCACCGCGCGCGCCACGACCAGGACGACCGTGACGATGGAGACGGCCGATTGCATGAGCATCAGCAGCTTGGCCCACCGAGACATGGGCATGGTGTCGGTGGGGCTGAAGGCGGTCGCGTTGGTGTAGGAGACGTACAAGTAGTCGAAAAAGGCCGGCTCCCAGTTACGGCTGACCAACTCCTGCGCCTGCATCTGGGGGAAGAGGAAGTCGGGATGGGCGCGGTGGGCGTGTGCCCGTGCGACGGGACCGCCGCGGTCGAACTCCCAGTACCACAGGGCGAAGACCACGACGTTGGTGCCCCAGATACCGGCGGCGACGAGGAGCAGCGGGCCCGCTGAGCTCCCCTCGTGCCCCGCGAGCAGAGCGGCGATGAGCAGGGTCAGGGACCACGCGTTGGCCAGGCTGGCGACCGCCGCGAGGGTCAGGGACGCGGCCCGCAGGGCGACGGACTCACGGTTGATCCTGCCCGGGTTGCTGAGCAGCAGCACCGCCAGGAAGGCGCCCTCCACTGCGGGCAGCAGCCAGTGGGGGTGGATGGTGAACCGTCTGGGCTCCGCGAGTTGTGCGGCGATGATGAGCACGATGACCGCGGCAACCTGCCAGCGGTGCTCACCGTCGGTCGGCCGCCGCCATGCGGGGACCTTGGCCTTCTGCGGAACGTCAGTCATGGGGGTAAGTGTCGTACGACGTACCCGAGTGTCCGTCGAAGGGGGAGCGCCGGGCTCCTGCTCGGGAGCCCGGCTCCTGCACCGGTGGTGGTTGGCCTCAGGCCTCCGTCTCCGTGCGGTCGGCCGTGCCCCAGAGCGTGTGGAAGCTGCCCTCGCGGTCGACGCGCCGATAGGTGTGGGCGCCGAAGTAGTCGCGCTGCCCCTGGGTGAGCGCGGCCGGCAGGCGGTCGGCGCGCAGCGAGTCGTAGTACGACAGCGCGGCGGAGAACGCGGGCACCGGCACGCCCCGGCGAGCCGCGGTGGCGATCACCTCGCGCCACGGCACCTGGGCGTCCGCGATCTCCGCCGCGAACCCCGCGTCGGACAGCAGGCTGACCAGACCCGGATCGGCGGCGTACGCGGCGCGGATGTGGTCGAGGAAGGCCGCACGGATGATGCAGCCGCCGCGCCAGATTTTCGCGACCGACCCGAGATCGATCTTCCAGCCGAACTCGTCGGCGGCGTCCAGGATCATCTTCCAGCCCTGGTCGTAGGCGATCACCTTCGAGGCGTACAGGGCCTGTTCCACCTGCGCGGTGAAGCGCTCGGCCTCGTAGGAGGTCAGGTCCCAGCTGGTGCCGCCGGGCAGGCCCCCGTAGGCGGCGCGCAGGGCGGACTGGCCGGAAGCGGCGCGGGCGAAGGTGGCCTGGGCGATGGCGGTCACCGGGGAGCCCAGCTCCAGCGCGGTCTGCACGGTCCAGCGCCCGGTGCCCTTCTGCCCGGCCGCGTCGGCGACGACGTCCACGAACGGATTGCCGGTCGCGGCGTCCACATGGGACAGCACCTCCGCCGTGATCTCGATCAGATACGAGTCGAGGCGTCCCTTGTTCCACTCGCGGAAGATCTCGGCGATCGCCGCGGGGGAGAACCCGGCCACCTGGCGCAGCAGGTCGTACGCCTCGCCGATCAGCTGCATGTCGGCGTACTCGATGCCGTTGTGGACCATCTTCACGAAGTGCCCGGCGCCGTCGGTGCCGACGTGGGTGGTGCACGGCTCGCCGTCCACCTTTGCGCTGATCTTCTCGAACATCGGCCCGAGCGAGGCATACGACTCCGGTGAACCGCCGGGCATGACGCTCGGCCCGTGCAGCGCGCCCTCCTCGCCGCCTGAGACCCCCGCGCCGACGAAGTGGATGCCCCGCTCGCGCAGCGACCGCTCACGGCGCCGGGTGTCGGCGAAGTGGGCGTTGCCGCCGTCGATGATCATGTCGCCGGGTTCCAGGAGTGGTGCGAACTCCTCGATCACGGCATCCGTGGCTGCACCCGCCTGCACCATGATCATCAGGCGGCGGGGCCGCTCCAGCGCCGCCACGAACTCCTCGGCCGTCTCGGCGGGCACGAACGCGCCCTCGTGCCCGAACTCCTCGACCAGCGTCTTCGTTCTGGTCGGGGTGCGGTTGTGCACGGCGACGGTGTACCCGTGTCGAGCGAAGTTCCGGGCCAGGTTGCGGCCCATCACCGCGAGCCCGGTGACGCCGATCTGCGCGGTCGCCTGCATGCTGTGCTCCTTGGGTCCAGGATCCGCCGCGCCCGTGTGTCTCCCGGGCGGAGCGGATGTCGCTCGGTGCGGCTCCTACCGCTGTCCCGCTCAGGTACGGACGGCGGGGCGGGAGTTGCTCAGCGCAGGCAGCGGGACCTTCCGTCGCCGACCGGGGCGGGCGGGCGTTTCATGCTCCGATGAGGCGGAGGGACAGCCACAGCGCCACCACCGCGCCCGCCAGCGCGATCGGTACGGCGATCGCTCCGAGCCGGGTGAACTCCTTGAGGTCGACGGTGTGCTCGTGCTGGTGGACGATGCGGCGCCACAGCAGAGTGGCCAGGGAGCCGGCGTAGGTGAGATTGGGGCCGATGTTCACGCCGAGCAGGACGGCGAGCACCGCGCCCGGGCCCGATGCGGCGGCCATCGGCAGCAGAACCAGGACGGCCGGCAGGTTGTTGATCAGGTTGGCCAGCAGGGCCGCCAAGGCCGCGGCTCCGAGCAGGGCGGGCAGCGTGGTCCCGTCGGGCAGTACCCGGCCGAGAGCGCCCGCGAGCCCGTTGTCGACCACCGCCCGCACCACGATGCCCAGGGCCAGCACGAACGCCAGGAAGGACGGCGCCGCCGCACGCAGCACCGTGACCGGGGTGGCCCGGCGCCGCACGAGTGCACGCACGGCCAGCACCAGCGCCCCCGCCAGCGCCGACCACGCCGGGTCGATACCCAGAGCGGAAGCGATGACGAACCCCGCCAGTGTGCAGGCCACCGTCGCCAGCGCGAACAGCGGAAGCCGCGGCGGCTCGCCCTGGTCCGGGGCCGTGGCTCCGGCGTCCAGGTCGTGGTGGAAGAAGCGCCGGAAGACGACGTACTCGGCGGTGACGGCCACCAGCCACGGCAGGGCCATCAGCGCGGCGAAGCGCGTGAAGCTCAGCCCGGCCGCACCGAACGCGAGCAGGTTGGTGAGGTTGGAGACCGGCAGCAGGAGGGACGCCGTATTCGACAGATGGGTGCAGGCGTAGAGGTGGGGTTTCGGACGGGCGCCCATCCGGACCGCCGTGGCGAACACCACGGGCGTGAGCAGCACGACCGTGGCGTCCAGGCTGAGCACCGCGGTGATCGCCGAGGCGAGCGCGAAGACCGCAGTCAGCAGCCGTCCGGTACTGCCCGCGGCCCATCGCGCCATCCAAGCGCCGCACGCCCGGAACAGCCCCTCCACGTCGCAGAAGTGGGCCAGCACCAGGACGGCCGCCAGAAAGCCGACCACGGGGCCCAGGCGCTCGGCCTCGGCCCGTGCGTGATCCAGGGAGATGGCGCCGGTCGCGATGGCGATTCCCGCTGCCGGAACCGCCACGGCCGACTCCGGCAGCCCGAACGGACGCACCACCGCGGCGGCCAGTACGGCGACGAGCAGGACGATGGAGAGAGCCTCGGCGAGCGGGGTGTTCAGGGCTCGGTCCTTCCTGAGCTGGTGCGGTGGTGCCCCTCCATCACATCAGGCCGGACGGTGAAACCTCGATTCTAGGCGGCGGACGAAGTTCCGTGCCCCTTCACGCCTGCACCCGCAGCGCCCACCCGTGGTCCACCGGCCCTATGCCGGCGCCCAGCGCGAAGCCCGCCGCGATCGCCGACGTGACGTAGTCCTTGGCCCGCCGCACCGCCTCCGGCACCGCGAGGCCCTGCGCGAGCCCGACGGCGACGGCCGAGGCGAGGGTGCAGCCCGTGCCGTGGGTGTGACGGGTGTCGTGGCGCGGAGCGCGCAGCCAGTGTTCCTCGTGGCCGTCGGTCAGCAGGTCAACGGCCTCACCGGAGAGATGACCGCCTTTCACGAGCACCCATCTGGGCCCGTACGACAGCAGCCGCGCGGCCGCACGGCGCATGCCCGGCTCGTCGGTCACCGTGATGCCGGTCAGCTCGGCGACCTCGTCCAGGTTCGGCGTGGTCACCGTGGCCCGCGGCAGCAGCCGGGTCCGTACGGCCTCCAGCGCGTCGTCGGCGAGCAGCCGGTCGCCGTGCTTGGAGACGCTCACCGGGTCCACGACGACCGGGGCCGCCACGTCCGCGAGCAGTTCGGACACCGTCGTGACCAGCGCGGGCGAGGCGAGCATGCCGGTCTTGACCGCCTGGACGCCGATGTCGTCGACGACGCTGCGGTACTGGGCGCGCACCGCCTCCACGGGCAGCTCCCAGGCGCCCTGCACACCGACGGAATTCTGCGCCGTGACCGCGGTGACGACGCTCATCCCGTGGGCGCCGAGCGCCAGCATGGTCTTCAGGTCGGCCTGTATACCGGCGCCGCCCCCGGAGTCGGACCCGGCGATCGTCAGGACGCGCGGCGGCGCGGTCATGCCCGCCCCTCCTCTCGGACACGCAGTGGGGCGTAGACGGCGAGGGCCACCAGGAACGCCACGTAGTACGAGACGTCCGCGCCGTGCAGCGCGTGGGCGACCGGGCCCGCGTACAGGCCGGTGTCCATGAAGGGCACCGCCGCGGCGAAGGCGCCGGTGAACGCCAGCAGCGGCGGCCACACGGAGCGCGGCCGGGCCGTCGCTGCGGCCAGATCGGTGACGGAACCGCGCCGCACGAGCCAGTCGACGACCACGATCGCCACGAACCCGGGGATCCAGTAGCCCACGAACAGCAGCACGTTCTGGAAGCGGGCCGTGGTGTCGGCCGCGTGCATCCACAGCACCAGCGGAAAGCCGAGCACCGCGGCGAGTGCCGCGGCCGCCGGACGCGGCACGCGCACGCCGACGGTCTGCAGCGCCAGGGACCCGCTGTAGTCGTTCATGGCGTTGCTGCACAACGCCGCCAGCGCCACGGCCAGCAGCCCGAACGCGCCCGCTGTGCCCCCGCCCAGCAGTTCGTCCACCCCCGCGGCCGTCTGGTCGGTGAGCACCGAAGCGCCCCACAGACCCAGGATCTGCACGGCCACGAAGGACACCACGAGACCGAGCAGCGTGCACCAGAACATCCGGGACCGTGAGGTGGCGCGCGGCAGATAGCGGCTGAAGTCGCTGGCGTACGGGGCCCAGGACAGCGCCAGACTGAGCGCGATGGTGCTGGTCAGCACGAACGCGCCCACCCGGTCGGCACCGTGCGCGCTGCCCGCCGTGGCGAGGTGGACGCCCTCCGGCATGCGCACGGCGATCAGGGCGAAGGCGGCCGCGAGCACGAAGGTCATGACGATCTGGAGCCGGTGGATCGCCTCGTAGCCGAGGACCCCGAGGGCACCCTGCCCCAGCATCATGACCAGGACGCCCAGCCAGAACGGCCAGCCGCACAGCCGCGCCAGCGCGTCCCCGCCGAACAGTCCGATCAGCGCGTCCCAGGCGACCGACGACAGCCACTGCAGCACCCCGGGCAGCACCACCGCACGCCCGAACGCGAGCCGGGCCAGAGGGAGCTGACCGGCGCCGGTACGGCTGCCCCAGGTGCCCATATAGGCGGTGGGCACCGCACCGAGCACCGTGCCCAGGACGACGGCGGCGAGCGCGGTGGTGAAGTCGAGGCCGAGAGAAATGCCGATGGTCCCGGTGAACACACCGGTCATGGTCAGGTTCGGGGCGAACCACACGGTGAACAGCCGGCCCGCGCCGCCGTAGCGATTGTTCTCCGGCACCGGTTCGATGCCGTGCCCCTCGACCCTGAGGTCACCGGGAGCGGTGGGCATCCGTCCGTCGAAGACGCCCCGTCGGCCGTCGGCGGGCAGCCCACCGGATACATGCGCCAATGGCATGAAAGACATCCCTCCGCCAGTACGAACTGGTTCAGGTTCAACGGGTGTGATCTCAGCCCGCAGGTGGGGCACCCCGTGTCAGGTACGGCCGCAAGACTAACCCGAGCCCTGCGATGCGCCATACGAAGGGCCGCTGCCCGACATGGGTCAGCGGCCCTTCCCCGCTGCCGTGGCGCGTCAGCGCCTGGTGTAGATGAAGCCGATCTTGTCGGCCTCGTCGCCGGAGCGTCCGTGGAATCCGGCGATCTGCCAGCTGGAGGGCGCCGTGCGCGTCACGCAGTCGGACGTCGTGGTTCCGCCGGCCAGACTGTGGCCGAGACTGGTCGTGAACTTCGCGTAGAAGATCCTCGTGCGGCCGCTGTACTGGCCTTCACAGAGCTGCGCGCTCGTCACGTACTCGCCGCTGCCCAGCGTGAGCGACGACGCCGTACCGCCGGTGCCGCCGTGGGCGAGCGTGGTGCCGTTGCTCAGGGTCAGGCCGATCCGGTCGACGCGGGAGCCGCTGCGCAGCGATATCACCGTGGCACGGGCGGCCGCCGGGACGCTGTCGATGTCGTTGTAGTAGTCGCCGTGCGGCCCGCCGAACTGGTCGCTGAGCTGGAAGGCGGAGTTGCGCGCCCAGCTGAACGTCGCGGTGATCGGGTCGTGGTCGGGGGTGTTGCGCGCATGACAAAACCTAGCGGCGAACTCTGTGGATGAACGCGCTTTCTGCCGTTCGGGCGAAACTTCATCTGGTGGTCGCCGCAGCGTCCGCCGCGACCGCCGTCGGGGCCGATGGCAGAGGTGGCCGCGACCGCCGTTGCCCGACTGCCGTCACTCGGCGCGTTTCCGCACGTCCTCCGCCACCTTCTTGTCCAGGGCGGCCCGCACCAACGCGGCTGCCAGTACGGCCGGTTCGGTGCTTTTGGCGAGTTCCACCAGCTTCTCCGGGTCCTTGGGCAGCCCGAGCCGTTCCGCTCCGGAGAGGGCCTTGGCGTCCACAAAGGGCGCCACCTCCGGCCAGACCCGCTGCACCTCGCGCAGGAAGATGTCGGCGCCGGCCGGACCCATCCCCGGTATCTCCTGCAGCAGCCCGTGCAGAGCGGAGACGTCCTCGTCGGCCTCCTTCCGCATGCGCCGCAGGTCGCCTCCCCATCGCTCCAGCAGCAGCTCCGCGCCGTCGCCGAGTTGGGTCGCCGTCCGCTCGTCGTAGCGCCGGTAGCCGCCCCGCCCCAGCGCGTCGACACGCTCCTGCCAGTCCGCCTCGGCCATGCGACGAGGATCCCGCAGGCCCGCCTCGTGGAGCGCCCGCACCGTGGCCAGGGCGATCGACGTGCGGATGCGGGCGCTGAGGAGCATGGCCATGAGCAGCAGCCGGTAGAGCGGCTGCGGCGCGTCCTTGAGCCGGATGCCCGCCTCTTCGGCGTAGGTGCGGCCATGCTCCTTGACGAGTTCTTCGAGGACGCGGGCCGCGCGCTCTTCGCGGTTCACGGTGACATCACCGCGGCGGTTTGAGCGGGTCGTGGCCGAGTGTCATCAACTGGTGGCGGCGCTCGTCGTCCTCGGCCTCGGGTTCGTTCTCCAGGTCTTGCCGGGCCGTGACGGTCTCCACGACCTCGCGCATCACCCGGATGTCGTCGTCGGTGAGGTCCATGCGCCGCTTCTGCAGGATCGCCAGCAGGTGCCGCCCCGTCGGGGGGCCGGCCTGGTCGGGCAGCGGCTCGGTGTCCTCGTCGGCGTCCTGGACCCGCAGCCAGGCCGCGAGTTCCGTGGAGGTCATGTTCACCACGTGGTGGAACTCGTCCCACAACGCGTCCAGCTCCAGGGCGTCGGTCATGGCGTACTCCTCTCGCCCTCGGTGGTTCCGCTCCGCTCTCCGTGTACTTCAGTCCTTACGCGGCCAGTTCTCGGCCTCGAACATCCAGCGCTGCTTCTCCAGCTCCGCGGTGAGCCCGATCAGCAGGTCCTGGGTGACCGGATCGGGCTTCTCGGTGTCCTCGATCCGCTTGCGCAGCCGACCGATCGCGGTCTCCAACGACTCCACCATCAGCCCCACGACCTCGTTGTCGCGCAGCCAGCCCTCCTTCGCGCCCGGCAGGCCGAAGGCGGAGGACACGGTCTCCGGCCGTCCGTCCGGCGGGACGCCGAGCGCGGCCGCCCGCTCGGCCACGGTGTCCGCGTACGAGCGTGCCGTGGTCACCACCTCGTCGAGCTGCAGGTGGATCGAGCGGAACCTCGGTCCGACGATGTTCCAGTGGGCCTGCTTCCCGATGAGGGAGAGACCGAGCAGATCAACCAGGGTCTCCTGCAGGGCGTTGCCGGTGACCCGCCGTGCGGCCTCGGGCAGGGTGCTGTGCACCACGGTCATCGTGTGCTTCTCCTTGTCGTCGGTCGGTTCCTCGTGGTCCGGAGCAGTGCGGCGCGCTCCTTCTCATCGGTGCCGCCCCACACACCTGCCGTCTGTCCGGTGTGCAGGGCCCAGGCCAGGCACTCGGCGATCACCGGACAGCGGCGGCACACCCGCTTGGCGCCGGCGGCCTCCACCAGGGCCGGCCCCGTCGTCCCGACGGGGAAGAACAGCTCAGGGTCCTCATCCACGCACGCCGCGTGCCGCAACCACTCCATGCGCGCCCGGGTGCCCGGGACGGATGGGGTGAAACCCGGAGACAAGCAGGCCTCGCACGGCGGCCGGGGATCTTCCAGAGAGGTCGTCCGGCGGTCTATAGTCCAAAACTAGCAGTGCTAATTATCGTCGAGGGCGCTCAGGAGTTCCGTCGTGCGTACCGTCCACTTCGCGGCAGCCCGCCGCACCCCGATCGGCCGGCTGCGCGGCGCCCTTTCCTCCGTACGGCCCGACGACCTCGCGGCGGGCGTGATCCGCGGCCTGGTCGCCGACGTGCCCGCGCTCGACCCGGCCCGCATCGACGACGTCTACTGGGGCGCCGCCAACCAGGCCGGCGAGGACAACCGCAACGTCGCCCGTATGGCGGCCCTGCTCGCCGGGCTGCCCGAGTCCGTTCCGGGTGCCACGGTCAACCGGCTGTGCGCCTCCGGCCTGGAGGCGGTCACGACGGCGGCCCGTACCATCGCCGCGGGCGAGGCCGACATCGTGCTCGCGGGCGGCTCGGAGTCCATGAGCCGCGCACCGTTCGTGCTGCCCCGCCCCGACGAGGCCCTGCCGCACCGCATCGAGACCGCCGACACCCGCCTCGGCTGGCGCCTGGTCAACCCGGCGATGAAGGACCTCCACGGCCTGCTGTCCATGGGCGAGACCGCCGAGGAGGTCGCCGAGCGGTACGGCATTTCGCGTGAGCGCCAGGACGACTTCGCGCTACGCAGCCACCGTCGTGCCGCGGATGCCCGCAAGAACGGGTGTTTCGACGCCGAACTCCTGCCCGTGTCCAGGCCGGACGGCGTCGTCGTCACCGTCGACGAAGGCGTGCGCGAGGACACGTCGTACGAGAAGCTCGCCCGCCTCAAGCCGGTGTTCCGCGCGGGCGGCACCGTCACCGCGGGCAACGCATCGCCCATGAACGACGGCGCGGCCGGACTCCTCCTCGTGAGCGAGGAGGCCCTGGACGAGCTGGGCCTCGAATCCCTCGGCCGGTACGTCGCGGGTGCCTCGGCAGGCGTCCACCCGGACATCATGGGCATCGGCCCCGTCCCCGCCACCGAGAAGGCGCTCGCACGGGTCGGCTGGACGATCGGCGACATCCAGGAGGCCGAGTTCAACGAGGCGTTCGCGGCCCAGGCCCTCGCCTGCGTCGACCGCCTCGGCATCGACCCCGAGCTGGTCAACCCGACCGGCGGTGCCATCGCCCTCGGCCACCCGCTCGGCTGCTCGGGCGCACGCATCCTGACGACCCTGCTCCACCGCATGCGCCGCACCGGCGCGGCCCGCGGCCTCGCCACCATGTGCGTGGGCGTCGGGCAGGGCAGTTCCGTGCTCGTCGAACGCCACCAGCCGTAGCCACCTGGCGAGACACTCCTTACGCGATCACATGCGTGGGCATACCATCGGTCCCCGCATGAACACGATGACGCTCTGGGACATCTCCCTGTGGGGGTTCGCCGCGCTGGCCTTCGCGGCGCTGCTCGTCGGCTTCTCCAAGACGGCCGTGAGCGGTGCCAACACGGTCAGCCTCGCCATCTTCGCCGCCGTCCTGCCGGCCCGCGCCTCGACCGGCATCCTGCTGCCGGTCCTGATCGTCGGTGACGTCCTCGCCGTCCTCACCTACCGGCGGCACGCCCACTGGCCCACGTTGTGGCGGCTGTTCCCGGCGGTCGCCGCGGGTGTGGTCCTCGGCACACTGTTCCTGGTGTGGGCCGACGACGGGATCGTGCGGACGTCGATCGGCGCGATCCTGCTGCTGATGGCAGCGGTCACGCTGTGGCGGCGCCGGAGCGCCGGCCAGAACGAGGAACCCGACTCGGTGACCACGCGCGCCGACCGCGCCAAGGCCCGCTCGTACGGCGCCCTCGGCGGCTTCACCACGATGGTGGCGAACGCGGGCGGCCCGGTGATGTCGATGTATCTCCTGTCCGCCGGATTCCGCAAACTCGGCTTCCTCGGCACCTCCGCCTTCTTCTTCCTGATCGTGAATGTCTCCAAGGTGCCTTTCAGTGCGGGCCTCGGTCTCATCGACGGCCGCTCACTGCTGCTGGACGCGGCGCTCGCGGTGTTCGTGGTGCCGGGCGCGTTCATCGGCAAGTGGGCGGCGCACAGGATCAACCAGCGGCTGTTCGAGCAGTTGGTGATCGCGGCGACGGTCGTGGGCGCCGTCCAGCTGCTGCTGCGCTGAGCGCGGCCGGCGGACTACCGGAGCAGCGCGGGGAGGTCCGCGAAGGAGTCGAGGACGTGATCGGGGGCGCCGCTCGCTGCCCGGTGGGTCTCCGGCAGATACTTGCCGGTCTTGACGAGAACCCCCGTGATCCCGGCGCGCTGGGCCGCGAGGACGTCGGACTCGATGTCGTCGCCGACCATGAGCGCCTGACCGGCGCCGACCCCGAGATGGGCCAGGGCCGCCTCGAAGAACGCGGGCGACGGCTTGCCGGTCACCTCGGCTTCCAAGTGGGCGGCCTTCTCGAGCCCGAGCAGGAACGCCCCCGAGTCGAGCTGCAGCCCGCGGTCGGTGCGCCAGTACAGGTTGCGGTGCATGGCGACCAGCCGCGCACCGCGCTGGAGGTGGCCGAAAGCGCGGTTCAGCGCCGTGTAGTCGAACTCGGGACCGGCGCCGCCGAGGATCACGACGTCCGGGGTGGTGTCCGCGTCGTCCACGAACGAGAGTCCGACGAGGTCCTCCCTGATGTCGCCGCTGTTGAGCAGCCAGCAGCGCGCCCCAGGGCAGCGGTCGGCCAGATGAGCGGCGGTGACCGCGGGCGCGGTCAGGATGTCCTCCGCAGCCACGGGAAAGCCCGCGGCGGAGAGGGTCTCGGCGATCGACGCGCGGGTGCGGGACGTCGTGTTGGTCAGCAGGGCGACGGCGAGACCGGAGTCTCGGATCTGTCGCAGCGCCTCGACCGCGCCCGGCAGTGGCTGCCACGAGACGGTGAGGACCCCGTCGATGTCGATGAGCAGCGCACGCACTGAATCCATGCCAGGACGATAACGAGCACGGTGCCGGACCGCCTTTCGGTCTGGGGGACAGGCGTGACCGTCCTCTCGACCTCTGCCGCCGGTCCTCCGGGCGGAGGGACGGCCGCCCCCGTACCCTCGGCATCATGTCCCCGCACGTCCTGGTCCTCGGCGGTACCACCGAGGCACGCGAACTCGCCGTCGCGCTCGTCTCCCGGCCCGGGGTCCGGGTGACCACGTCCCTGGCGGGGCGGGTCTCCCGGCCGGGCGCGCTCGACGGGGACGTACGCCTCGGCGGCTTCGGCGGTGCGGAGGGGCTGGCCGCCTGGCTCCGCGAACACCGGGTGGACGCGGTGGTCGACGCCACGCATCCGTTTGCCGCAGGCATCACGGCGAACGCGGCGCGGGCCGCGGCGGCCACCGGTGTCCCCACGGTGGTGCTGCGCCGGCCCGGCTGGGACCCGGTCCCCGGCGACCGCTGGCACGGGGCGGCCTCCCCCGCCGACGCGGCCGACCTGCTTCCGCCGCTCGGCCGACGCGTGTTCCTCACCACCGGCCGACTGGGTCTCGCGGCCTTCGCTCACCTGTCGGACCTCCACTTCGTCCTACGGTCGGTGGAGCCGCCCGAGCCCCCCATGCCACCGGACACCGCAGTGCTGCTGGCTCGCGGGCCGTTCACGGTCGAGGACGAGACCGCGCTGCTGCGCGAGCACCGCGTCGATGTGCTCGTGACGAAGGACAGCGGAGGAGCGGCGACGGCGGCCAAACTCACGGCGGCGCGAGACCTCGGACTCCCGGTGGTGGTCGTCCGTCGCCCACCCCTGCCGAAGGGCGTGATCGCGGTGCCGGACGTACCCGGAGCGCTGTCACGGCTGGGGCTCTGGTGACCGCCGGGACCGCGCGGTACCCCGACTGAACGAGCGGCCCACACGTCCGGCCGCTCCCGCTACCCCTGCGGGCGCCTGCGCAGCAGATAGGTGTCCATGATCCATCCCTTGCGTTCCCGCGCCTCCGCGCGCAGTCGCTCGATGTGCTCTGCCGTCTCGGCGAGAGGGCCGGAGGCGAGGATCTCGTCCGGTGTGCCGATGTAGGCGCCCCAGTAGATGTCGATGTCCTGGTCCGCGTACTGCCGGAAGGTCTGGTGGGCGTCGAGCATGACGACCACGTCGTCGACCCCGTCCGGGAAGCCCTCGGCGAGGCGGCGGCCCGTGGTGATCTGGACGGGGCGGGCGACCCGGTTGAGCCCCGTGCGGTGCTTCGCGACCAGCGCCGAGACGCTGCTGATGCCCGGGACGACGTCGTACGAGAACGAGACCACGCCCCGGTCCAGGACCTCCTCCAGGATGCCCAGGGTGCTGTCGTACAGGGAGGGATCGCCCCACACCAGGAACGCACCGCTCTCGTCCTCGCCCAACTCCTCCACGATCAGCCGTTCGTAGATCCCGGCACGCGCCGATCGCCAGTCGTCGACGGCAGGGGAGTAGGCGGCGCCGCCCGCGGACCGGTCACGGTCGGGGTCGCGCGCCTCGACGAGACGGTACGTCCCCTCCGGTATGTGTGCGTCGAGGATGTCGCGGCGCAGCTGGACCAGGTCCGACTTCACCTCGCCCTTGTCGAGGATGAAGAACACGTCCGTGCTCTTCAGCGCCTTGACCGCCTGCAGGGTCAGCTGGTCGGGATCGCCCGCTCCGATGCCGATGACATGAATCTTTCGCACGTCCCGAGTCTGCCGTACGCCTCCGACAGCCCGCGCCCGCCCCTGCCGCGGCCCCCCTACGGCTGCTTCCCACGCAGCCGGGGAGCCCACGCCCCTGCGTCGACCCTGGCCGCCCCCCGCTCGACCACCCCGGCCAACTCCCTTGCCCAGGCGATCAGTTCCGTCAACTCCATGCCGTACGGCCGGTCCCGTCCCGCCTCGGCCGCCGCCCACTCCTCGACGGCCCCGGCGCCGCGCCGCAGCAGCCGGGCCCCGCCCGTCGCGTTGCCTCGGGCCGCGTGCGTGAGTCCGACCGCCAGCTGTGCGAGCCCGCGCCACAGGGCGCGCTCCTCGTCGGGCCCCGTCTTCCAGGCGTCCTCGAAGACCTCGTGCGCATGGAACGGCCTCCCGGCGTCCAGCAGGGTCTGCGCCTCCGCGACGCTGTCCTCCGGGGTGCGTACGACCCCCTCCGGCTGGCGCGCCACGCCCTGTGCACCGTACGGCAGGGGCCGCCCAAGACCGTCCCGCGGCCGCGCGTTGCGGGCCCGGCCTTCCGCGTCCCGGTCGCGCCCCTGCCCCGCCCGAACTCCCGATGCGTCGCTCATACCCCGATTGTCCCGCGCCTCCCGCCTCTCCAGGGGCAGTCCCTGCCGTGGGGTAAGGTCTTGTCCGCGCGATCACGCGGGCCACCGCGGGAAGCGCATCGGGACGTGGCGCAGCTTGGTAGCGCACTTGACTGGGGGTCAAGGGGTCGCAGGTTCAAATCCTGTCGTCCCGACGGTGTTCACCAGCGGGTTTGCCGACAACGGCAGACCCGCTGGATGCGTTCGTGTGACACGTGATGGCGGCGTGATGGCAAGCGGGGGGACGCTCGCCGGTCGTTCAGCGGTCGAACAAGTGAACCTGAAACCACGTCAACCTGCCCTGACCTGCTAGTCAGTCACTCCCGCGCAGCGGGGGAACCTCAACCCGCCAAGCCTGTGCGACCACCAGGTCCCGGCCGCCGCGATGACGTACCCACGCCTCACCATCCCCCTGGCCGACCTGCGGCGCGGCGCCCCCGCCCGCCGGTGTTCGTCCAACCAGGAGAGCAAGAAACCGCTCTCAGAGAGAGAGCGCGACTCGGCCACATTGAATGGCCGCCTCAACGGCTTCCCTGGGGGAGAAGAGGGCGGTGACCTTCGGTAGTCGGGTGATTGCGGAACGAGGGTAGCGACTTCGTCGGAGTGGGCCGTGGCCTGGCGAGATTGGTTGGCGAGTCGACGCAAACCCACTTCTACAACACGACGGAACGCGTCGGATCCCAGCCGGTTTCTCCTGCCTCGACGGGCTCGCCGCCAGGGGCTATCTGCGTCAGGCACTGGACTACCCGGCGCCCTGTCTCCGCCGTTGCCTCTCCACGTGGCCGGGCTCGCGCAGGCGTGTTTTTTGCCCATGTTCGGGGAGGGGAGCCGGCTGAGGAAGACGAGAGCGACGGTTCAGGGGAGCGAGACGCCGCAAGCGGTGCCGCGGAGCGCGAGGCAGACGCGACCCCGGATGCCGCGGACGGGGCAGGGCTCTCGGCGGAACCCGACCCGGACGATCAACCTGGAGCCGTGCTGACATGGTCACGGGCTCGGGACGCCACCGCTAGCGTGGACGTACAGTGCGGTGGAGAGGAAGCGGCCATGACCTCGGCGTACGACTACAGAGAACTGCACGAGCTCATCGATCGCCTGGAGCCCGAGCAGGCGGAGGAGCTGCGTCGTCACGCTCTGCGTCTGGTGAAACCCGCGCCGAGTCGGTTCCGGATACTACGGAGCTTCGACGGCCCGGCGACCGATCTCGGCGCCCGGGCGAAGGACATCGCGCGAGCGGAGATCGGCGAGGACGATGCTGATCGTTGACACCGGACCGCTTGTCGCCTTCCTCAACCGCAACGACCCGATCACGAGCGGTGCGCCGAGCTGCTGGAGTCCTACGACGGCGACCTGCTGGTCACTCCGTATGTGCTGACCGAATGCCGTTATCTGGTCGGGAAGTATCTGGGCGCCGAGGCCGAGGTCAACCTGGTGGAGTCCGTGGTCGGCGGTGATCTGGTGCAGGTGTTTCCCGATGATCGGGACATGGCCCGGATCGCCGAGCTGATGCACCGCTACCGTGGCTTTCCGCTGGGCGTCGCGGATGCTTCAGTGGTCGCTGTGGCGGAGCGGCTGAAGCTGACGGATGTCGCGACGCTCGACCACCGGCATTTCCGGGCGCTCGTGCCCGAGCACGTTGCTGCGTTCACGCTGGTTCCCTGAGGAGCTCTGCCCGGCTTCCTCGGCCCCGTGGCAGTGGGGGCGTTACCGGAGACTGTGGCGGTCGAGGCGGTGGATGAGGCCGGGGCGGCGCTGGTAGTCCTCGCGCAGGCGGATCAGGCGCTGGTGGAAGTCGGTGTCCCGTCCGGTGTGCGCGTAGGCGTCGCGCAGTTCCGCGAGGAGGGCGACGGCCTGGTCGTAGGCGGTGATCTTCTTGGTGGCGATGTGCGCCTCGATCCGCTGCCAGGCGGACTCGGCCTCGCGTGCTAGGGCGGTCAGGTGCCGGGCGCGGGCTTCGGCTCGTTCGTGTTCGGCGTGCTGTCGGCGTTGGGTGCGCAGGGTGTGGGCGGTGTCCAGGAGGTGGGCGGCGGACCGGCGCCGGGGGATCGCAGTGGGGGCGGTGGTGCCGCGCAGGCGGTGCAGGAGTTCGGAGCGCAGTTGCGGTTCGGGGCCGAGGGCGAGCCGCAGGAGCAGGTCGTCTTTCTCCTGCTGCGGTAAAGCGGCGATCAGTGGCGCGAGTTCCTTCTTCATGGGTTTGGCCGACTTCCCAGGGCTCGGTGGGCTGTCCTGGGCCGCGGCCGTGAGTAGATCGGCGTCCACGCGGAGGAAGTCCGCGAGCGCGTGCTGCGGGGCGGTCAGTTCGCCGAGGCCGGCCGGGACGGGTGGTTCGGGGCAGGTCTGGTATTCCTCTTCTTCGTCGTCTTCGAGTTCCCAGGCGGCGAGCGCGGAGAGCCAGGCGAGGTAGAGGGGGCGCAGGTCGCCGGTGGCGAGTTCGTCGCGTACGCCGATGAGGGCGGCCAGTGAGTCGTCGGCGCCCTCGATCCAGTCGCCGCTTTCGTCCTCGCTGGTGAGGTCGAGCAGGAGGTGGGTGCGGGTTGTCCAGGCGTCGACGTGGTGGTCGAGGCAGTACGGCTTCACCGTGGGCAGGGCCAGGGCTTGCCTGGGAAGGCGAAGCATCAGACGGTGGGTGCCCCAGTTGGTGACGTACAGGTGGGCGTCGAAGTAGCGCTCGACCATGCGGCGTGGGTTTCCGCTGAGGCCACCCCAGTTGTAGGTGTTGGTGAAGCTGGTGGCGGTGATCCGGGCCCGGCTGGAGACGGCCCGCAACTGGTCCTGTTCCTCGCGGCTGAGCGGCCGGTCGAGGGCCTGGAACTCGTAGTACTGGTACTCGCTCACACGGCGGACCCTATCGCCGCCGAGGGTGGGTGGGCTCGGACGGATGGCGGGCAAGGCGGCGGGAGCTGACGGGACGTCATACTCAAACGCCCTAGGGTGAGCCGAGGCGAGCGATTTTGGGGAGGCGTGGACCATGGCGGCGGTGTGGACCGGGCGGGCCATGAGTCCGGCGCATCGGCGCCGTATTCGCCCGCCCCTCCAGCGCCTGCTTCTACACCCTGGCACGCGCTCGGGCGACGACCTTCGGATCACGCGCCGCGCCTCGGGCCGGCTCGGCCGCATCGAGCCCGTCCGCCGCAAGACGCTTCCGTAGATCCAGCAGATGACTCCACAACGGCGCCAGATCCGCCCCGCGTATCACCCCGCTCGACCTCTCTCGCGTCAGGCGAGTATCGAGGGCGTCCCAGTACGACCACTCGCCCGACGGCGCCAGATGAGGCCACGGCTCCGGGCCGAAGGTCGGCGGCCGACGCCTGGAAGGAGACTTGTCTGCCGTGCTCACCAGCGCATCGTCGCACCGGAGATGATGGCTCTCGCAGGGCGCCATGGGGGGTCCCTTGGTCGGCACAGCCGAGAACTTGGGTTAGTAGCCTCGCGGGCATGACCGAGGCATGGACCGACCACGCGCTGAAGGCACTCCGCGCCGCCTGCCACACCGCCAACGGCCCGTCCCTGCTCGCCCTGCTGCGTACGCATGACCCCGCCAGCGTGCTGGTGCGGGGACGAACTCACCGCAGCCGTTTCCCGAGCTGTGCCCGGCGCCCAGGAGACAGCGACCGCATGCACCACCACCCTGCGCGAACGGGGCTGGCCCGGCGACGAGATCCTCGCCCGGCAACTCGACACTGCGGGCGGCGATGCCGACCGCGTGCTGCGGCCGCTGCCGGTCGACCTGGAGGAACTCTCCGGTCTACTCGAAGGCGATCCGGCCTGGGGCGGTGGCCGCATCCACCTGGACACCGGCGAGTGCCGACTCGCCCTCGCGGACACCGATGAGTCATGGGACGAGGACGAACCGGACGGCACCGAGCGGTGGCTCCACGCGAGGGATCACGCGACGCCTACCGCGACATGGAGGACTTCATCACCACCCTCGACGGCGAGGACCTCGCCCACTACCTCGGCATCGCGATCCAGGGCCCAGGAGCGTTCCGCCGCTTCAAGGACATGCCGGCCACCTCACCGGCGCAGCTGCAGCGGTACTGGCTGTTCTCCGCGGAACGGCAGTACGGCCGGGCCCGGGCCTGGCTCGCCGATCGGGGCTACCGGCCGACGCTGCCGACCGGCCACTGACCCGGGCGCTCTTACGGTCGATCTGCTGTGCAGCCCGCGGCGTGGGCGGAGGCAGGGAACGACGCCGATCCGCGGCAAACCGGGGCCGCGCGACGGCTGGGCGGCTGCCGGCTCGGAGCATGCCGAGACGTGGGCGATTGCTCGGTTGAGCCGTCGCCGGACGGTCAGGCGTCGACGACGAGGTTCTCCCGAGGTCGGGAGCAGCAGAGCAGGATCTTGTTCTGGGCGATCTCGCGCGGCCGGATGCCTCCGTTGTGCCGCATGTCGACGGATCCGGCCAGCAGGGTGGTCTTGCAGGTGCCGCACATTCCCTGGGCGCAGGAGGCGGGCAGGCTCAGGCCGGCCCGGGAGGCGGCCGCGAGGAGGGAGGTGTCCGCGTCGCAGGTGAGGGTCCGTCGGCTACGGGTGAACTCGACGGTGAAGACGCGTCCTTGGGCGGTTTCGCTGGTGCCGGCGACGGCTTCGGCGGCCGGCGGCGTGTCGAGGGTGAAGCTCTCGTCGTGGTAACGGTCCATGTCGACCCCGGCCGTCGCGAGCAGGTGGCGCACGGCGGCCATGTAGCCGGTCGGGCCGCAGGTGAAGATCTCCCGCTGCCGGAAGTCGGGGGCGATCTGCCGGAGCATGTCGAGGGTCAGCCGGCCGCGGTGGCCACCCCAGGGCTCGGTCGGGCCGTCCTCCTCGCAGACGTGCACCACCCGGACGGTGGGGGCGGTGGCGGCGATGAGGTCCAGTTCCCGGCGGAAGAGGATGTCGGCAGGAGTGCGGGCGCTGTGGACGAACACCACGTCGGCCGGGTGCGCCAGGTCGTACAGGGCCCTCGTCATGGCCATCACCGGTGTCGCGCCACTGCCGCCGGACAGGAACAGGTACTTCGGCGCGGGGTGCCGGGCGAGGGTGAAATCCCCGAGCGGCCCCCTGGCCCGCACCGTGTCTCCGGGCCGCAGACGGTCGTGCAGCCAGTTGGACACCAGGCCGCCCGGCACCCTCTTCACGGTGATCGCGACGGAGTGGGGGCGGGTCGGCGGCGAGGAGATGGTGTAACACCGCTCGACGGTCCGGCCGTCGATGTCGACGCCGACGGTGAGGAACTGCCCGGGGTCGTGGTGGAAGAGGCGGGGCTGCGGGGGCTGGAGGACGAAGGTCCTGACGTCGGGGGTCAGGGCGTGGACCTGCTTGCAGACCAGCAGGCCGCCGGTGTCGCCGCCGGTGTCCTCGTCGGTCCAGGAACGGGTTCCGGCCCAGGCCGGGAGCGTGTCGGTCATCGTGCCAGGTGCGCCTTCAGCCGGGTTGCGTACCAGTTGACGAACGCCTCGACCTGGTACTCGGTCGGGCCGTAGGGGCCGGGCTGGTAGGCGGGGCTGCCGATGCCCTGCTGGGCGCGGGCGACGAGGAGCGCGTCCTGGTCGTTGGTGGCCGTCCACACCCGCGTCAGGCTGTCGAGGTCGTAGTCGACCCCTTCGATCGCGTCGGGGTGCACCAGCCAGGTGGTGCGGACCAGGGTGCGGTCCGGTGCGAGCGGGATCACGGAGAAGGTGATCGCGTGGTCGGAGAGGAAGTGGAACCAGGCGTTGGGCTGCAGGTGCATCGAGAGGCGGCCCAGGCGGGGCGTGCGGAAGTCGGCCAGCAGGCGCTTGCAGGCAGCCCTACCGTCCTCGGTGAAGGATTCGCCCGCGCCGTCCAGCGGTTCGCGCTGGATGCGGAAGCCGGTGGTGCGGGTGTCCAGTTCCTCGATCGCCTCGTACGGCAGCCCCAGTGACTCGTACGTTCTGCGGGACTCGGCGTCGGCCTGCAGATAGCGTTCGTACGCCGGCCGCAGCACCGGCGGCACGTCCCGCTCGGCGTAGCCGTACACGGGGAAGAGAGAGCACTGCAGCTCGGGGTGGCCGCCGCAGTGATAGCACTCCCGGTTGTTCTCCATGGTGAGCTTCCAGTTGCCGTTCTCCACCAGGTCGATCTGGGTGGCTACCTTCGCCCGGCGCAGGCCGTGCGGCAGGATGTACGGCTCGATGCGGGCGGCCACCTCGTCGAAGTCGGCGGGCGGTTCCCCGGCGAGGCAGATGAAGACCAGGCCGGCGACCGTGCGGGCGTGCACATTCCGCAGCCCGAAGCAGGACGGGTCGAAGTCGGCCGGTTGTGACTCCGCGTGCAGCAGGCGGCCGTCCACGCCGTAGGTCCAGCGGTGGTAGCCGCAGACGATGTTGCCCACCGAGCCGCGCTCGTCGTTGAGTATGCGGGCACCGCGGTGGCGGCAGACGTTGTGGAAGGCGCGTACCTCTTCGTCGTCGTCCCGGACAACGACGACCGAGTACGGCCCGAGGGTCACGGTCACGTAGTCCCCGGGCTCGGGGAGTTCGGCCTCCGCGGCGACGAACAGCCAGTGTCGGGCGAAGACCGCCTCGATGTCGAGGTCGAAGAATTCCCGGCTCGTGTAGAAGGGGGCTTCCAGGCTTCGGCCGACGGGACGGCGGGCCACGAGGCCGGCCGGGTCCGTCACGGGGGCGAATGTGCTCAACTCGGTGTCTCCAGAGGGTTGGTGAGGGTCAGACCGGCAGGCACAGGCGCAGCGCGTCGTAGACGGCGGCGTGGATGTTGCGGCTGGTGACCGCGTCGCCGACGCGGAACAGCCGGTAGCGTCCGGCGTCGTTGCGGACCACCGTCTGCTCCCGGTGGTCCAGCAGGGCGCGGTGGTCGATCTCGCCGAGATTGCTGGATCCGGGCAGCAGTTCGCGGTACAGCTCGTCCGCGGGCAGGGTGCCGTGTTCCACGATCACGTGGTCGACGGTCAGTTCGGTGTCGGTGCCGGTGTAGTCGCTGTGGAGGGTGGCGGCCAGGCGGCCTTCCGTGCTGCGGCGTACGGTGCGCAGCCGGCGGGCGAGGGTGGTGGTCACGCCGTGTTCCGCGAAGACCTTGAGGTAGGCGGGGGAGTTCATGCTGCCGACGTCGGGGGCGAGGGTGCGTTCCGGTGTCACGAAGTGCAGGCGGGCGCCGGACGGGGCGAGAACTTCTACGGCGTCGAGTGCGGGGTAACCGCCGTGGTCGTCGTAGACCAGTACCTCGCCCCGTGGGCGCAGTGAGCCGGTGAGCACGTCCCAGGTGTCGGCGACCAGGTCCTCGCCCTCGTCGAGGAAGGACCGGTCGGGCATGCCGCCGGTGGCGAGGACGACGAGGTCGGGGTGTTCGGCGAGCACGTCGCGGGACTCGGCGTACCTGCCGAAGCGGAGGTCGACGCCGTGGTGCTTGCACTCGGCGACCCGCCAGTCGACGATGCCGAGCAGATCGCGGCGGCGCGGGTTGGATGCGGCGAGCCGGATCTGCCCGCCGGGGAGGTCGCCGGCCTCGAACAGCACGACGTCGTGGCCGCGTTCGCCGAGCACCCGGGCGGCTTCCAGGCCGGCCGGTCCGGCGCCGACGACGACCGCTTTCCTCCGGCGGCCGGTGGCGGCCGGTACGGTGTGGGGCAACTGGAGCTCCCGGCCGGTCGCCGGGTTGTGGACGCACTTGGTGTCGCCCGAGTCGTAGATCGCGTCCAGGCAGTAACTCGACCCGACACAGGGGCGGATGCGGTCCTCACGGCCACCTGCGATCTTGGCGACCAGATGGGGATCGGCGATCTGGGCGCGGGTCATGCCGACCAGGTCGAGCAGCCCCTCGCGCAGGGCGTACCGCGCGGTGGCGGGATCGGCGATCCGGGCCGCGTGCATCACGGGCACCCGCAGCCGGCGCCGGACCTCGCCGGTGAACTCCAGGAAGGGGCCCAGCGGGGTGCCGATCGGCGGGATCGTGCGTACCAGGGAGGCATCGCTCTCGATGGAGCCGCGGATGGTGCTGACGAAGTCGATGCCGTCGTCGGTGAAACGCTGCGCGGCCACCAGGGCGTCGTCGAAGGTCAGTCCCCCCGGGCGGTCCTCGTCCAGCATCAGCCGGATCCCGACCACGAAGTCCGGGCCGACCGCCTCCCGTACCGCCCGGATCACCCGTCGCGGGAAGGACATGCGCCGGTCCAGGCTGCCGCCGAGGGCGTCGTCGCGGTGGTTGGTCGTGGGGGAGAGGAAGCTGTCCAGCAAGTGGCCATAGGCCTCCAGCTCGATACCGTCGAGGCCGGCCTCCCGGCAGCGCTGTGCCGCGGCGACGTAGTCGGCCGTGACGCGGTCGAGGTCCCAGGCCTCGGCGGCCTTGGGGAACGCCCTGTGCGCGGGCTCGCGCAGCGGGGACGCGGAGAGCACCGGCAGCCAGTCGCCGGAGTAGTTGCTCGTACGGCGGCCCAGGTGGGTGACCTGGCACATGACCGCCGCTCCGGCGTCGTGCACCTCGTCGGCCAGCCGGCGCAGCCACGGCACGATGTCGTCCCGGTACAGCAGCAGGTTGCCGAAGGCGGGCGGGCTGTCCGGCGAGACCACGGCGGAGCCGCCGATCATGGTCAGGCCGACGCCGCCGCGTGCCTTCTCGACGTGGTAGGCGCGGTAGCGGTCCTTGGGCAGACCGTCCTCGCCGAAGGCCGGCTCGTGGGAGGTGCTGACCACCCTGTTGCGCAGGGTGAGGTGCTTGAGGCGGAAGGGCTGGAGCAGGGGATCGACACTCTGGGAGGGCATGACCACTCCTCGGGAAGCGGGGGGCCGACGGCCGCGTCAGAGCGTCGGTGGCTGCGCGGCAGCGACGGCGTATCGCATTGCGAAACAGACTCGCGATGCGAGACAAATGGTGAGGGCGTCGGCCCGCGGCCGTCAAGGGCTGGTCCAGGTGTCGTCGGTCAGCCGTGCTTGCGGTGGCCCTGGCGCCAGGAGATCCGGGCGCCCGCCTCCCGCACCCGCTCCGCGAGGGCCGGCACGGTGTCGTCGTTGACGCGGAAGGCCGGACCGGAGACGGCGACGGCAGCGACGACCCGGCCGTCCGGGGAACGGACCGGCGCGGCGACGGCGGCCAGCCCGATCTCGTGTTCCTCCGACGTGGTGGCGTACCCGCGCTCGCGGACCGTCCGCAACTGCTCCTTCAGGCGCGCCGGTTCGACGATCGTGTGCGGGGTGTACTGCGCGAGCCCCCGCCCCAGCACCTCGTCGGTCTCCTTCTCGGGCAGGTACGCCAGGAAGACCTTGCCCGCGGCGGTGGCGTGCAGGGGGCTGCGCTTGCCGACCCAGTCGATGCTGGCGATGGTCGCGCCGCCGATCTCCTGGTCGATGGTGATCACTTCGATGCCATCGTGGATCGCGAGGTTCACCGTCTCGCCGACGGCGGCGGCCAGTTCCCGGCAGACCGGCCTGCTCAGCAGCGACAGGTCGCTCTGCCGGCCGGCGCCCGCGGCCAGTTCGACCATGCCGAAGCCCAGGCGGTAGCGGCCGCGCTCGGCGTCCTGCTCGACGAGGCCGCGCGACTCCAGCGTGGCGAGGAGCCGGAAGACCGTCGCCTTGTGCAGGCCCAGCGCCTCGGCGATCTCGGTGACGCCGGACGGGCCGTGCCGGGACAGCGACTGGAGGATCGACACCGCGCGGTCGACGGACTGCACCGAGGTGTCGCGAGGCCTCCCGTTGCCGGTCATGGCGCAAGGATAGCCAGCCGGACGGCCGCCCTCCCGGGGGCCCGGCGCCCCCGCCGGGCCGGTTACGGATCCGTTTCCGCGGTTAATTTCCGCGCCCGAGGCTTGGCGGGAAACCGCCGTATGGCTATCGTTCACGCACTCCACTCAATCGTTCCACTGAACGAATAGCGAGAAGGACGGTCGGCCCATGACCGACACCCACCACCCAGGACGGCGGTCGTTCCTCGCCGCCGGTGCCGCCGGTCTCGGTGCGTCCTGGCTGCTGTCCGGATGCTCGGGCACGGCGTCCTCGACCGCCGTCCTGCCCGTGTCGGCGCCCCAGGGCGAACCGGACCGCGGCGGCACCCTGCGGATCGCCCGCCCGCCCGCGTCGGACGCCGAGACCCTCGACCCCGCGAGCTCCCTGTCGGCGTACGAATACCTCGGCGCCCTCTACAACCGCCTGGTCCGCGTCGGCAGCGACGGCGAACTCGCCCCCGATCTCGCCGAGTCCTGGGAGACGGACCCCAAGGCCCGCACCTGGACCTTCCGCCTCCGCAAGGGCGTCACCTTCCACGACGGCCGCGCCTTCACCTCCGCCGACGCCGCCTACACCCTGCGTCACATCCTCGACAAGGCGACCGCGTCCCCGCAGGCGGCCGTCCTCGCCCCGCTCGTCGACCCCAAGACCCTGCGCACCCCGGACGCCCACACGCTCGTCGTCCCGCTCAAGTCCCCGAACGCCGAGTTCCCCAGCCTCCTCACGCACTACAACTGCTACGTCGTCCCGGACGGCAGCGCGAAGTCGGTCGGCCGTACCGGCATCGGCACCGGCCCCTTCAGACTGGAGTCCTTCGCGCCCGCCGGCCCCGGCCGCGTCACCGCGTACGCGGACCACTGGGCCGGGCGTCCCGTGCTCGACGCCGTCTCCTTCTACTCCGTGGCCGACATGTCGGCCCGCGCCAACGCCCTGCTGGCGGGCCAGGTCGACCTGCTCTCGCAGACCAACCTCGACTTCGCGACGGCCCGCGTGGTCGCCGCCTCGGACCGCGCCACCGTCGCCCGGGTGAAGAACGCCCAGTGGTACGTGCTGCCGATGCTCACCACCGACAAACCCTTCACCGACGTACGCGTGCGGCAGGCGATGAAGCTCGCCTACGACCCCGAGCACGTGGTGAAGGTCGCCCTCCAGGGCGCCGGCACCCCCGGCTGGGACAACCCGGTGCCGCCCGACGACCCACTGCACATCTCCGGGCACCCCGCGCACGACCCCGACCAGGCCCGTCACCTGCTGAAGCAGGCGGGGCAGGAGGGGCTGGCCGTCGACCTCTACACCTCCGCCTACGACCCGCTGCTCACCCCCATGGCTCTCGCCTACCAGGAGTCCGCCAAGCGGGCGGGCATCCGCATCCGGGTCAAGACGGCCGCCGCGGACTCGTACTACACGCAGATCTGGATGAAGAAACCGCTGATGGCGACCTACTGGTACACGGGCCGGCCCGTCGACCAGCTCTTCACCCAGATCTTCCGCAGCGGCTCCTCGTACAACGAGACCGCGTGGTCCGACAAGGACTTCGACGCCGTCCTCGACCGCGCCCGCGCCGAGACCGACGCCACGCGGCGCCGCGAGCTCTACGGCCAGGCACAGAACCTGGTGATCGAGAAGGGCGGGGCGATGACACCCATGTTCGCCGACCGGCTCGTCGGGCTCTCCCGCAAGGTCCGCGGATACGCCGAGCACGGCTTCGAGTTCGACTACCTCGGCATCGGCCTGAAGGGAGCCTGAGCATGCTCGTGTTCGTCGCCCGCCGCGTCGCGGCGGCCATCGGCACCCTGTTCCTGTCGTCCGTGCTCGTCTTCCTGGCCCTCCAGGCCCTGCCCGGCGACGTGGCCACCCAGATCCTGGGCAAGGACGCCACGCCCGATGCCGTGGCCGCCCTGCGGAAGCAGCTGGGACTCGACCAACCCGCCTGGGAACGCTACGCCGACTGGATCAAGGGCGCCCTGCACGGGGACTTCGGCACCTCGCTGGTCTCCGGGAAGCCCGTGGGCGGCGAGGTGGCGCAGTACCTCGCCAACTCCGCCCTCATCGCCGTCGTCACCATCCTGTTCGCGGTGACCGGCTCGCTGGTGCTGGGCATCCTCGCCGGCCTGTACCGCGACCGCTGGGCCGACCACCTGATCTCCACCGTCAGCCTCGTCGGCATGAGCGTCCCCGAGTTCGTGGTCGCCACCGTGCTGGTGCTGTGCTTCTCGGTCGCGCTGCCGTGGTTCCCCGCCGTCGTCCTGTACGGCCCCGACGCGAGCGTCGGTCAGCTGCTGCCCGCCGTCTGGCTGCCCGCGCTCGCGCTGGCGGTCGTCATGGCCGCCTACATCGTCCGCATGGCCCGTACGTCGGTCATCGACGTGATGGCCGGCGAGTACGTCACCACGGCCCGGCTCAAGGGCCTGTCCACATGGCGCGTCGTCACCCGCCACGCACTGCCCAGCGCCCTGCTGCCCACCCTGCACGTGATCGCCCTGAACGTGGCCTGGCTCGTCGGCGGCGTCGCCGTCGTCGAGAACGTCTTCAACTACCCGGGCATCGGCAAGCTGATGCTCACCTCCGTGCAGAACCGCGACCTGCCCGTGGTCCAGGCCGTCGCGCTGATCAGCGCGGTCGTCTACGTCGTCTGCAACCTCGCCGCCGACCTCGGCGCCATGGCCCTCAACCCCAAGCTCCGTACGCGCGGGAGGACCCGATGACCACCCTCGACACCGTCCCGCCCGCCACACCCGCGGCCGCGGACGTCCGGGCCCGCACCGCCCGGGCCTGGCGCACCCTACGCTCCTCACGCACCGCGCTCGTCGGCCTCGCCGTCGTCGGGCTCCACGTGCTGCTCGCCCTGCTCGCCCCGCTGCTCACCTCGTACGACCCCGTGGCCAACGACCCCTCGCACGTACTCCTCGGACCGAGCCGGGAGCACTGGGCGGGCACCGACCAGTACGGCCGGGACGTCCTGGCCCGGGTGCTCTACGGCGGCCGGTACGCACTCGGCGTGTCCGTCGTCTCCACCGTCCTGGCGGTCGCCCTCGGCACGGTGATCGGCTGCGCGGCGGCCCTGCGCGGCGGCTGGTTCGACGACGTCCTGGGCCGGGTGCTCGACGCGGTGCTCTCGGTGCCGGCCATCCTCGCGCTCCTCGTCGTCGTGACCGCTCTGGGCACCGGTTCCGCGGTCATCGTCTGCGCCGTCGCCGTCGTGTTCGTGCCCCAGGTCGTACGGGTGGTGCGCGGCGCGGCGCTCGCCGTCGTGCCCGCCGACTACGTCACCGCGGCCCGCGCCCGCGGCGAGGGCACCTGGTCGATCCTGCGGCGGGAGATCCTGCCCAACATCGTCGACGTGGTCGGTGTGGAGTTCGCGATGCGGGCCTCCTGGGTCGTGCTGCTGATCTCCTCGCTGTCCTTCCTCGGCTTCGGCGCCGACCCGCCGACCCCCGACTGGGGGCTCATGGTCGCCGAGAACCGCACCGCCATCACCGTCGTCCCGATGGCGAGCCTCGCGCCGATCATCGCCCTGGCCACGCTCGTCGTCGGGCTCAACCTCGCGGCCGACGGCCTGTCCAAGGCCTGGGGCGTGGACCGGATCAGGGAGGGCTCCTGATGACCTCGACCCAGGGAGGGCCCCCGATGACCTCGAGGCAGGGAGAGCCCCCGACGACCCCCGTCGTCTCCGTCGAGTCCCTTTCCGTCTCCTACCGTTCGGGCGGGCGTGACCTGCCGGTCGTGCACGACGTGTCCTTCGAACTCGCCGAGGGACGCACGCACGCCCTCGTCGGCGAGTCCGGCAGCGGCAAGTCGACCGTTGCCGCCACCCTGCTCGGTCACCTGCGGCACGGCTCGCGCCTGGACGGCGGGGTCGTGCGGGTGGCGGGTCACGACGTCTTCGCCCTGCCGGCCCGGGAGTTGCGGCGGCTGCGCGGCGGGACCGTGGCCATGGTCGCGCAGAACGCCGGCCACGCGCTCACCCCGTCCATGCGCGTCGGCCGGCAGATCGCCGAGGCCGGCGGCGACGTCCCGGTACTCGACCTGCTGGAGCAGGTCCGGCTGCCGCGCCCCGCCGACCTCGCGCGCCGCTACCCGCACGAACTCTCCGGCGGCCAGCAGCAGCGCGTCGCCATCGCCATGGCCCTCGCCGCCCGCCCCAAGGTCCTCGTCCTCGACGAGCCCACGACCGGCCTCGACGTCGTCACCCAGCGCGGCATCCTCGACCTCGTCGCCGCCCTGCGCGACGAACTCGGCCTGGCCGCCGTCCTGGTGAGCCACGACCTCGGGGTCGTCGCCCGGATGGCCGACCAGGTGAGCGTGCTGCGCTCGGGCCGGGTCGTGGAGTCGGCGCCCACCCGGGCGCTCTTCGCCGGGGCCGAACAGCCGTACACCAAGCGGCTGTTGGCGAGTGTGCCACGGCTGACCGACGACGGGCTCGCGCTCGTGGGGGACAGCGGCGAGCGGGAGGTGCGGGCGCGGGCCGTGGTGGACGCGGACGCTCCCGTGGCCGTCTCGGCGCAGGACGTCACCGTCGACTACGGGTCGGCCCGCGCCGTGCACGGCGTCACCTTCGACGTCCGCCGGGGCGAGATCGTCGCCCTGGTGGGGGAGTCGGGCAGCGGGAAGTCCACCCTCGCCTGGTCCCTCGCCGGGCTGCGCGCCCCCTCGGGCGGCACGATGACCCACGGCTCCGGCGATCTGGCCCGGCCCGCCCGCCGCCGTCCCGCGGCGCTGCGGCGCCTGGTGCAGCTGGTGTTCCAGAACGCCGACACCTCGCTCAACCCGCGCCGCACGGTCGGCGACGCGATCCGCCGCCCCCTGCGCTTCTTCGGCACCGTCCCCGACCGCCGGTCGGCCCACGCCCGCGCCCTCGACCTCGTGCGGGACGTACGGCTCGACCCGGCGCTCGCCGACCGGCTGCCCGCACAACTCTCCGGCGGCCAGCGCCAGCGCATCGGCATCGCACGGGCGCTGGCCGGCGAGCCGGACGTGCTGATCGCCGACGAGATCACCACCGCCCTGGACGTCTCGGTGCAGGCCGAGGTACTGCGACTCCTCGACGACCTGCGCAGGGAACGGCAGTTGGCCTGCCTGTTCATCAGCCACGACCTGGCTGTCGTACAGGGCATCGCCGACCGTGTGCTCGTCCTGCGCCACGGCGTGGTGGTGGAGGAGGGCCCGACCGAAGCCGTCTTCGCCGACCCCGGACACCCCTACACCCGTGAGCTGATGGCGGCGGCCCTCGAACCCGACCCCGACGCCCGCCCGTTGGCGGAGGACGTACCCGACTGGACCGACGCGGCGCAGCCGGACGACACATGGACCGACCACGGCGGCGGTCACCGCGTACGCCGCTGGCGCCCCGCCGACACCGCCGACACCGCCGTCACCGCCGTCACCGCCGTCACCGCCGTCACCGAAGGAGTCTCGTGAAGTACCGCGAGCGGTTCGAACGCCAGGTCGTGCGCGAGGACGTCTGGATCCCCACCCGGGACGGCAGAACCCGCCTGCACGCACGCGTCTGGCGCCCGGCCGACGCCGCGGACGACCCGGTGCCGGCGCTGCTCGAATACCTCCCGTACCGCAAGAGCGACTGGACCGCACCCCGCGACGCCCAGCGCCACCCCTGGTACGCGGGCCACGGCTACGCCTCCGTCCGCGTCGACATCCGCGGCCACGGCGACAGCGAGGGCGTCCCCGGCGACGAGTACGACGCGACCGAACTCGCGGACGGCGTGGACGTCGTCAACTGGCTGGCCGCGCAGCCCTGGTGCACGGGCAAGGTCGGCATGTTCGGGATCTCCTGGGGCGGCTTCAACTCCCTGCAGATCGCCGCCCTCGCCCCCGAACCCCTCAAGGCGATCGTGACGGTCTGCTCCACCGACGACCGCTACGACAACGACGTGCACTACACCGGCGGCGCCGTCCTCGGCATCGACATGCTCGCCTGGGCCGGCACCATGCTCGCCTTCGCCGCCCGCCCCCCGGACCCGGTGAACGTCGGCGCCGACCGCTGGCTGCCGATGTGGCGTGAACGCCTCGACGCCCTCGAACCCTTCCTGCACACCTGGCTGGCTCACCAGCAGCGCGACCACTACTGGCGGCACGGCAGCGTGTGCGAGGACTACGGCGCGATCGACGCGGCGGTGCTCGCGGTCGGCGGCTGGCACGACCCGTACCGCGACGCGGTGCTGCGGTTGGTCGAACACCTGCCGCACGACCGCGTGCGAGGACTGATCGGCCCGTGGTCCCACCAGTACCCCGACCGCGGGCTGCCCCCCGGTCCCGCCATCGGCTTCCTCCAGGAGACCCTGCGCTGGTGGGACCAGCACCTCAAGGGCGCCGACACCGGGGTGATGCGGGAGCCGCTGCTGCGGGCCTGGATCAACGACCCGGTCCCGCCCGCCACGTCGTACGACGTCATGCCAGGCCGCTGGGTCGGCGACCCGGTCTGGCCCTCGCCGCGGGTCACCTGGCAGGAGCGCCCGCTGGGCACGGACGGCACACCCCCCGTCCTGGTCCGCTCCCCGCAGCACACCGGCATCGACGCCGGCCGCTTCTTCCCCTTCGGCAACGCGAGCGATCTGCCGCCCGACCAGCGGGAGGAGGACGGCCGCGCGGTGTGCCTCGACTCGGCACCGCTGACCGAACGCGTCGAGATCCTCGGCCGCCCGAAGGTCCGGCTCCGTCTGGACAGCGCCACCCCGCGCGCCCATGTGATCGCCCGCCTGTGCGACGTGGCCCCGGACGGCTCGTCCACCCTCGTCACCCGGGGCGTGCTGAACCTGCTCGCCCGGCACGGACGGGACAAGGCCGTCGAATGGAGCCCGGGAACGTACGAGGACGTCGAGTTCGAGCTGAGTGCCATCGGGTACGCCTTCCCGCCCGGCCACCGCATCCGCCTCGCCGTCTCCGACGCCTACTGGCCGTGGGTGTGGCCGCACGGCGAACGCGGGGAACTGACCCTGCTGCCCGCCGACAGCACCCTCCTGCTGCCCGTGCGGGCGGCCGGGGAGGAGCCGCCGGTCCGCTTCGAGGAGCCCGAACAGGCGCCACCGCTCCCGGTGACGTACGACGTCCCGGCCGAGCCGCGTCCCGAGCGGCTCGTCACCCACGACGTCGCGGCGGGGGAGTGGACCCTGGAGGTCGACCCCCGCTACGGCGGATCCCGCACCTACCCGGACGGGCTGCGCTACGAGGAGAACGCCCGGGAGACCTACCGTGTCCGCAGCGACGACCCGCTGTCCGCCTCGGCCGTCTCCGCGTGGACGATCCGGCTGACCCGCGGCGAAGCAGGCGAGCAGGAAGAAGGCCGGCACTGGGACGCGGAGATCGTCGCGCGGACGGAACTTCGGGCCACGGCAGCGGAGTTCGTGATGGACAGTCACCTCGAAGCACGGGCGAACGGAGGGACAGTGGCCAAACGCGCATGGCACCGCACCACCCCGAGGACGTCGGGATGAAGGCCGAGCGGAGCCCGCGCCGCGCCGTCGCCGCCGCCGACCGCACCCGGCAGCCCACCGAGGTGCGCCGCCGCCTCATCGTCGAGGCCGCGGTGCCGCTGATCGCCGAGCGGGGCTACGCCTCGGTCGGTGTGCGGGACGTCGCGGCCGCGGCCGGGGTGTCCGTCGGCACGGTCACCTACCACTTCGGCAGCGTCCAGGAGATCCTCTCCGAGGCGATGGTGCTGCAGATCGAGCGGTACTACGCGGCCCTCAGCGAGGCCGCGGACCGGGCGACCAGCGGTGCCGAGGGGCTGCGGCTGCTCGTCGACGCGCTGTTCACCGAGGATACCGACCGGCATTGGCGGATGTGGTTCGAGTACTGGAACGCGGGCGAGCACCACCCCGATCCGGCGTTCGCCCGCGGTCAGGACCGGCGCTACGAGAGCTGGCACCGGCAGATCCGCACGCTGGCCGCACGAGGCGTCGCCGACGGCGAGTTCAGCTGCGACGACCTGGACGGCTTCACGGTCCGCTTCGCCGCCCTCTCCGACGGCCTGGCTCTGCAGCGGCTGCGCCAGGCCCCGCCGCTCACCACTCAGGACGCCCGCCGCCACATGAACCACTTCGTCGAGACGGAACTCCGTCGACGGCCCCGAACATGACGAAGCATCGATGATCCGTCGCCCGTGGCAGGCGGTGGGTGAGGGGACGAGCCCGCCTTCAGCACCCTGCTGTCCGGATACCTCACCAAGTGTCAAGCCCTGGGTTTCGTGGAGACTGAGTTAGCTGGCTTTCTGGAGTGACGCAGGAGGTTCGGCCGCGAGGTAGTGGGCGGCCTCTTGTTCG
>NZ_JBVHHL010000031.1:0-89378 GCF_055561075.1 Streptomyces sp. NPDC022910 | reverse complement strand
CGCTATCCACTGATCGTGATCGACGAAGTGGGGTATATCCCCTTCGAAGCCGAGGCCGCGAACCTGTTCTTCCAGCTCATCTCGAACAGATACGAGAGAGCCAGCGTGATCGTCACCTCGAACAAGCCCTTCGGGCGCTGGGGAGAGACCTTCGGCGACGAGACCGTCGCCGCCGCGATGATCGACCGCCTCGTCCACCACGCCGAGGTCTACTCCCTCAAGGGCGAGTCCTACCGCATGCGCGGCCGGGAACTCGGTCGCATCCCGACCAGCCAAGGCAACAACTGACAAGACCAACTGAAGACTGGGTCAGAACTCAACCGCCCAAAGAGGGTCACGATTCAGCCGCCGCCGACAGAGCCGCTGGGAGATGCCGCGTACAGCCGTCAGGGCAGGCGGAGGGAACCAGGTTCGCCTGCGTGAGACTGCGGTGATGTTTTGGGGGTATTCGGGTGCCCACATAGTGGCGCTTCGGATCTGAGGCTGAGCGTATGGAGCTGGCTGGGCAAGAGGAGGGTCCACAGCCGCTCGTGGACTGTCTGATCTCGGCGTCTGCCGCGTTCGAGGGCACTGAGGAGATCGCCGAGGGCCGGGACCTGGCCCGCTCCTTCCTGACTGATGTGCAGGCGGTGCACGGTCTGCCGGTGTCAAGCCGCGCGATGGGCATGGTGCAGCTGGTCGTCAGCGAGCAGGTGACCAACGCACACAAATACGCACCCGGCCCGTGCTTGCTGACGTTGGAGGTCCTCGAGGGCTGCGTGGAGGTGACAGTGTGGGACAGCGAGCCGTGCCTGCCGGTCGCCCGCGCTGCTGACCCAACGTCGCGGGATCAGCTTGAACCCTCTGGTGCCGGGCTCGCGTTGGACGGCCTCGACGTCGATGCCGAGGCCGGCGCCGTGGTCGGAAGACGGTTCATCCCGATCCGTTTGTGCACTTCAGGGGTGGATCCGATGGCGAACCGTGCGATGCAGGCCAGTGCGGTGGCTTCGCCGAGGACCGCGAGCAGGCACAGCGCAAGCAATGAGCCCAGCCGGTAGCGGCGGACTCTTGCACGTCGCGGATCGGGAAGCCGACCCAGGACCGTCGACAACGAGGTCAGGTCGGGCAGTTCATCGGTCCGGATACGGCCGTCACCTCGCTGATCACCGTGGGGGACAACCCAGAACGCCTGGGCAGTGAGGCGTCCTTCGCCGCGCTGTGCGGGGTCAGCCCTGTCGAGGTTCCTCGGGCAGTCGGCAGTACCGTCGCCTCAACCGTGGCGGCGATCGGCAAGCCAACGCTGCCCTGCACCGGATCGTGCAAACCAGCCTGCGCTTCGACCCGCGCACCCAGGATTACTACGAGCGCCGCATCAAGGAGGGCAAGACCCGACGCGAAATCGTCCGATGCCTCAAACGCTACGCTGCCCGGGAAGTCTTCCACCTGGTCAGGCCCGCACAGCCGTAACCCCCGTTATAGGGGCAGTCGTGACACGTGAGGCCCCCCGTCGGCTTGCTCCGGCGCGGGTTCTGCGTAGACGGGGACCGAGTCGGCACGCTGATGGCAGGCGAGCCACGGGCATGCGCGCATGGTCTCGTCCTGCGGGTTCCAGGAAGGCATCGCGGTACCCGGAGACGAGGGTGCTCTTTAGGCGGGGGGACAGCGGCTCGCACCTTCGGTTCGACGGCAGGCTTCTGACGTCGAGGGCGCCGTGCGTGACTGTTTGCTGTGGAGGTCCTGATCATGAAGAAGGTGACGAGCTGGGCCGCGATCATCGCCGTCCCCACCGCGATCACCGGCTACTACGGCCAAAACCTTCCCTGTCCCGGTTTCGGCCGCCAGTCCGGATTCATCACCTCCGCCGCCGTCATCGTGGTCCTGTCCGCACTGCTGTATGCGACGTTCAAGCGAAAGGACTGGCTCTGACCGGCCCGGTGTCGGGCACCGGCGACCAGGCTCCGAAGGCAGAAAAATGCCTGGTCACCCCCGGCTTTCGGGCCGGTGAGCGGAGTAGTGTGAAGAGACCGGGAGTTCTTCGCGTACCGGCTCCGCTGCGGGTGCCGTTTCCGGTGATCGACAATGCCGGGCCGCACCCACGAGCCCGGGGACAGGTCCGCGCCATGCCCGTGACCATTGACCGTACGACATCGAGCAGGCGCGCGCCGCCGCAGCCGGCTCGGCTGTCCCTGACGCCCGCGCCGGGCGGGCTGGACGGCACGTGGTGGCCTCGTTCCCGTGCCCTCACCCGTGAGCTGCCACCCTTGACGGCCGCATTGGGCGACCTCTGGGGTCGCATCACGCGTATCACGGTGAACCCGGCCTACTGGCCCGTGATCCCGAGTCGGGTGTCCGTCGCCGGACGCACGGTGCGAGTGGGCTGGTCCACCGAGGAGCAGGATCCGCACAGACTGACCTTTTTCTCCACCGATGGCCGCCGGGACGTGCTGGTGATTCCGCCGAAAACCGGTGGGGATGCCGCCGCGCAGCTGATGGCGGGCGACGGCATCGGTGCCCCGGCCCGCGAGGAAGCAGCAGACAGGATCGACGCTCGGATCAGGGAAGAAACGTGGGAGACCGACGGCGGAGCAGGTCGGCCGTCGTCCCTGCCCCGGCCCATCTGCTCGACAGGGCCTGCGCCCACCGGTCGGCGGAGGTGAGAGAACCATGACTCTCGTCGCCGTGGCCGTGCTGCTCCTTCTGATCGCCGTCGGAGTCGTTCTGATCCACCAGCTCAACGCTCAGCACGACGAACGGATCGCTGCCTTTCACTACAGCGATGTTCTGCCGGGGATCGGGCGTCGGCCCCGGAGGCACCGTCGGTCGGCGGTGGACGCGACCGTTCCGACGCGCCCCACCGCGACGGCGACCACGGATGACATCGACTTCGGCCCGACCGTGGGCAGTAGAGGAAGGCGCGTCATGGCGATATTGCGAGACCGGAAGACGTACCGCGAGAGGATCATGCAGGCTCTGTACCAAGCCGCCGAAGGCAATCGCCTCCTGGGCGTCGATGGGGCGAAGCTCCGCAACGACCTCGGTATCCCTGAGCAGGACATGGCCGCTGCCTGTATGTACTTGGCGGGCGAAGGCTGGGTCGTTGTGGACTGGGCGAGGGGCAACACGCCCGCGATGATCACGCTGACGCACCAGGGGATCCGGCAGATGGAGACAGAAGAGGAAGGGCGTGACTGAGCCGCCGCGTCGGTTTCTCGGACCGAAGTGAACTTTCGCAGGGATTGTTCATGTCGGATTAATCCCTTTGGCGTAACGTGGACAACGGGTCGGCGCACGCTCACGTGCAATGACCCGGAAGGGCGGCTCCGGCGGGTATACGCCGGAGCCGTTGCCTGTTTCCGTAACCGCGCCCTGCGGCGAAGCGCTCGCGGGAGCGTCGTGCGGAGTACCGTGAGGTGGCAGCGCCGTATCGCGGTCGCACGCTCTGCGGTCGCACTGCTCTCTGCGGACGGGCGGACACGATGGCCGACTCGGACACCCCCGACCTCCCCAGGCTCCTGCCGGACGCCGTCCACCGGTCGGTGAAACCCGGAACGGCCCTGCTGCGGATGGAGACGACACACGCACGCGAGGGAATCCTGGACGGCGCATGGTGGCCGCGGTCCCGGGACATCGGCGCCGAGCCCCTTCGCTGATCTCCGCGTTGACCGAGCACCTCGGACCCGTCACCCGGGTCGGTCTGGACGGCAGCGCCTGGGACGAACTGCCGACCCGGGTGATGGTCGACGGCCGAGTCGTCCACATCGATTCCTTCCCGGTAGGTGACGACACCGTCCTCATCACCCGGGCGACCGGGACCATTTCTCCCTGATGCTGGTCCCTCCGGACACGTCGCCCGGCGCAGCACGCGCCGCGATGGCCAGGGCCGCACGGGCCGACAACGTCACCGAGGCCAAACAGGTCCTCATCGATACGGCGGCGACACGCCACCTGCGCCGGCCTGACACGTCCGTCGCGGATCGACTCCCCGTCAGCCTGGACGCTAGACGCGGGCGAACCTCTCCGTTTGCTGGGCGAATTCCTTGGCCATGGCGGAGCTGACCGTGGGCTTGGTGTCGCTGATCGTGTCCAGATAGTCGTCCGTGGTGGGGGCGGCCCGGGTTCCGGTGTCGAAGGTGCGCTCGAACTGGGCCTGGGAGACGGTTCGCGCCGCATGGGCGATGTCGGCGGGGGTGAACCCCTCGCTGGCGGACGCGAGTACCGCGCTGTCGGCCCGCGCGCCCGCTCGGGCCAGGTAGCTCTCCCACAGTGCGGTCCTGGCGGTGTGGTCGGGAGGGCCGATCGGCAGCACGTAGTCGAAGGGGCCGTGCCGCAGGAACGCGGAGTCGAGCGTGGTCACGTTGTTCGTGGCACAGACGAGCAGCCGTCCGTCCTGGCTTCGGAACCGGACGATCGCCTTGAGCAGTTCGTTGACGACGCCGACAGCGGTCGCGTCCGCGCCACCGCGTTCGCCGGCGATCTCCTCGACCTCGTCGATGAAGACGAGGACGTGGTCGAGCCGGGCGATCTCGTCGAAGCGCCGGTTCAGCCCGGTCGCCAGGCCGTACTCGGCGGCCAGACGGGCGGGGAACAGTTCCAGAAAGGGCCATCCCAGGCGGCTGGCGATCGCGTGCGCGAACGTGCTCTTGCCGGTCCCGGGCGGGCCGAACAGCATCACCGCCCGTGGCAGTTCCACTCCGTGCTGGGCGGCCAGTTCGGGATGGGCCAGCGGCAGGACCAGTCGCCGCTCGATGAGCTGCTTCTCCCCTCGCATGCCCGCGACCTTCTGCCACAGTCCCCCTGGCGGCAGCTCCGCTCCGAGCGAGGACAGCGTGTCGGCCGACTGCGCGGTCACCGGCCCGCGCTTTTCGAAGAAGACCAGCCCCGGGCGGGCGCCGAAGTCGCAGTTGCGCAGGGCGGTGGCACCGGTCTCGCCCTCGGGCAGGGCGGCGTGCACCGCTCGGACGCCGGCGGCGAAGAGCCGTTGCTCAAGGGCGGTGATCAGGGCACTGCCCAGCCCGCGCTGCCGCCAGCCGGACGCCATGCAGATGCGCAGGATCCATGCCCGTTCGCCCTCCACCCTGCTCACCGCCGCGCCGATCAGCACGTCGTCGGCCGTGGCCACCACAGCCGGGTGGCGGGCCTGGAGGGCCGTCACGGCGTCCGAGAGCGGGAAGAGCGGCGGCTCCTCGGCGGTGCCGCTCTCCATGTCGACACGGATCAGCGCTTCGAGATCGTCCTGGGTGTAGTCCCTGACCCGCCAACCCGTCATGATCAGCTCCGCGTGTTCGGCCGTACTCCCATCATCAGCCGATGTGCGGAGCGCGCGCGACAGACGTCGGCCACGAGTCCGCCCTGGTGGCACGGATCGCTCGCCCGCACCATCACCGCGGTACGGCGGTGACGGTGCGGGCCGTAGTCGGGTCATGCTGCGGTGCCGGGCGCGTTGCCGACCGGGCTGAGGGACTTGTCGGTGCGGCCAGTACGGGCCGCGCCGACGGTCGGTGCGCGGGGCCGGGGACATCGCCTCGTCACCCGTGGTGAGTGGTGCGGTCACGGCGACGGCGCGGTGGGAAGCGGCCGCGGCCCCCGTCGCGGTGGTCACGTCGTTCGCCGACGGTCGGCGACTTGGACAGTGGTGGTCCCGCAGGGGGTCGTGCCGCTTCAGTGCCGCGGCGCGGGCCGCCGGGCAGGGCGCGACTGTAGCGGTGCACGGCGATCCTTTCCGCGTGCTCGATGTCGAGCCGGTGGATCACGAATGCCGCCGCTGAGATGAGGACCAGGAAGGCGCCGGTCGTCAGGAAGGTGCTCATGGCGGCTGTCTCACATGCCGATGATCAGGCGACTGACGCGACCGGTCTGTGCCGGAACGGCCGCAGAGGAGGGGCCGTCCTCGTACTTCCCTGCCTCGTCCGGTTCGAGTGGCCGGTCGGCAGCGGAGACGGCGTGCCGGGTCTCGTCCGCGGCGATGAGAGCGCTCGCGGTCAGCGGCGGACCGTCGTAGTCGGACGCGGCCGCCATCAGGCGGGCCGCCGACTCCGCCTCGGTCTCGGGTGGGATGACCAGCAGATCCCAGCGGCCGGTGCCGTAGGAGAGCAGCAGCAGCTTGTGCGGGTCGATCTCCGGGGTGAACCAGCCGACCTTGACGACATGACCGCCCACGGGAATCTCGTGCGGGATGACCGGCCAGTACTTCGGGTTGACGGCGATGCGGGTGATGCGGCCCCACAAGGGGTCCAGCACATCGGTCAGTGCGGGCAGCTCCCTCAGCAGGTCCCGGGAGCGGGGCCACCAGGCACCGTCCAGGAGGCCGCGCGACGTGCCGTCGGTCTTCAGCGCGAGACGCGTGGCCGGGGCTGCGATGGGCTCGTGGTGTGTCAGGGGTCGGTGCAAGGTCGCCGACATGGTGCGGACCTGTCTCCGGGCCGCCTTCGCGGCGACCCGGGTTTCATCTCTCGCCGAGAACGACCCGGCGTGGAAGCCGGTGTGCGAAATGCCCTCGGTGTTGCCCACCGTACTCCGCACACGCCGGGGCGGCTGTGGAGATGACTCCGCATTCGGCGAAGCGGCTGTCGATACCGGCGCGGGCGCGTTGCGGGTGCCGGGGCGTGTCGTATGCCGGTTGCCGGCCGGACCGGTCTCACGCCCGACGGCTCGCACGCCCTGGCCCAGCACTCCTTGGCTGTGTTATGCGGGACGTGTTCCCCGTGTTCCGTTCAACCCGTCGCTCCCCATCGGTCCGCCGGGCGTCGGCGAGGAGTATCCTGGTGATTACCGAGAGCATCTCGTACACCGGCTTCCACGCCGGGTCGTTCTCGGCGATTCATGACAACCGGGCCGGCCGTGACCGGCCCGGGGTTGGGTCCGCATCATGACCGCGACCATTCTGTTGATGCCCGTGGTCGAGGAGCGGGCCCCTTCTTCGTTGCCACCCCGACTCGTGCTGGCACCCGCCGACGCCGCTCCGGCCCTGATCGACGGTGCCTGGTGGCCCCGCTCCCGCGACCTGAAGGCGGAGCTTCCGGCGCTCATCGAGGTCCTCGACCCACTGTGGGGGCGGATCACCCGGGTAACGGTGAACTCCACGTTCTGGCCGGTCATCCCGCGAAAGGTGCCCGTTCACGGGCACGTGGTGCACGTCGGCTGGTTCGATGCCGAGCAAGACCCGCACAAGCTGCTGTTGCTCTCCTACACCGTCGGCCGCTGGGACCTGCTGGTGATCCCACCGGAGACAGAGCCGGCCACCGCAGCCCGGTTGATGTCCACGGCCACTGACCCATCGCGGAGCCTCACGGCGACCGGCCTGATCCATGAGGCCGAACGTTTCCGGGCTGCGGCAGAGGCAGCGGCAGACTCGGACTCGCTCCGGGAGACGGTCTGGGACTCCGAAGGCGGGCATGACGCCCGCCACCCGGCCTCACGTACTCCTGCTGAAGCGGTCATCTGCCACGTGCCGACCCCGGCAGTAGGAGTGTGAGGGGCATGGACACCTTCGTGACGGTGAGTGTGCTCCTCGCGATGATCGTCTTTGGCGTGATCGTGATTCAGCTGTTCACCGCGAGCCACGATGATCGCATGGAGATCCTGGTCTCCGGCCGTACCCGGCGGTGGCGGTTCTGGCCATGGCACCGCACAGAGAAGTGAACCCGCCCCAAGGAGGATCGCGGAGCCGGCTCCGCCGGTAGGGCGTTCGCGGGCAGCGGCGGGAGTGGAACGGTCAGCGTGCCGTCGGTCATGTCCATGGTGGTGCGGCTGTCCGCTCACTCCAGGACGGCGAGGTGGTCGGCGGCGCCCCCGCGCCATTCGATCAGGAAGAGGGTCGCGTCGTCGCTGGTGCGGCCGCCCCGTTGCTGCTTCAGAGTGTGGGAGAGTGCGCGCACCACCGCGCGTACTCCCTTCTCTGTGTGTTCGATGCGGTTGACCCAGTGGATGAGTTGCTCCTCGCCGAACTGCTCTTCACCGGCTTCGTGCTCCTCGATCAGACCGTCGGTGAAGCACAGCACCCGGTCGCCGTGTTGGAGCATCTGCTCGCTGATCTGGGGCTCTTCACCGCCGAAGCCGACCGGCAAGGTGGTCGGGCCTGTCAGTTGCCGCACGACCTGGTGGTTGCGGATCAGCAGCGGGGCGGGGTGGCCCGCGTTGACCCACTGCAGGTGGCCCGTTGCGATGTTCAGACGCATCATCTGCGCGGTGACGAAGTGGTCGAGCCCGAACTGCTCCGCGATGGCCCGGTCCATGAACGCATAGATCTCGGACAGGCCGATGTCGGCACGTCTGGCGTGCCGGTAGGCCCCGACGGCGACGGTCGCCATCGTGGCGGCGTCCAGTCCGTGGCCCATCGCATCGACCATGGCCAGGTGCAGGATGTCCTCGTTGAGGGCGTAGTCGAAGCTGTCGCCTGCGACGCTGTAGGCGGGCTCCAGGATCCCGGCCACTGCTGCCTGTGGGACGGACATCGCCAGCGGCGGCAGCAGAGACCACTGGATCTCGGCGGCCACGCTCATCGGTTCGCGGCGCGGGGCGAGGAAGAACTGGTCGGTGTAACTGTGCTTGGTGACCAGCATGTCGGCGACCAGACCGGCGAGCCTGCGCAGCAGCCGCCGGTCGTCGTCATCGACGGTGTCCAGGGTGAGGCCTATCACTCCCACCTGGTCGCTGCCGTCCAGCAGCGGTAGGTACATCCGGACGCCGTCGGGCTGCGGCACCTCGACAGTGGTTGCCTGCAGGAAGGCCATGCCGGCGGGAGAGTCACCGATCGGCTCGGGCTCGCCGACCATCAGCCGCCGACCCGGCAGCGGCACCAGCACCAACTGGCCGTAGTCCTGCAGCAGGATCGAGACGTCGCGGCCACCGACCCTGGCCACCTCTTCCGCGATCAGCGGGGCGATCAGCTGCGGCGGCATCTCGTGTGCCCGGTCCAGCAACACCCCCAGCAGCCGCTCACCGAACCCTTCCGAACGGTCCGTCATGCCGTTGTCCGGTCGCCGCTCACCTTGTGCCATGGCCGCGCTCTTGCACCGGTGTCCTCGAAGTCTCGGTCATCATGTTCCTGCTGACCTCGTGCCGCGGATGCAGGGCCGTCCCGACACGCTCGCGGCCGTCCGGCGGCCATAGCCGATCCGCTCGACCCTCTCACGTGATCTGTACACACGGGCTCCCGACACGACCGTGATCAACCCTTCCAGAGTGACGCAGCCGACCAACCCAAAGTGCCCATTACATCAAACGTGGCATGTCACATGTGATCAGGACGGATGGGCTTCAACCAGGTTGCCGCCGTGAGGCCGGTCAGCCAAGGGGAGACAATCCCGAGCGGCTGAGCACTGAGGCGTCCTTCGCCGCTCTGTGCGGAGTCAGCCCCATCGAGTACTCGTCGGGCCGGCGCAACTCGCGCCGGCTCAACCACGGCGGCGACCGGCAGGCCAACGCCGCTCTGCACCGCATTGTCTTCACCCGGCTGCGCTTCTATCCCCGCACCCAGGCGTACTGCGAACGCCGCACCCCAGGAGGGCAAGACCCGCCGTGAGATTATCCGATGCCTCAAGCGACATGCCGCCCGAGAGGTCTTCAACCTGGTCAGGAAGGTATCCACCGAACCCCCTGAGCTGGGGTGTTGCGACGACCACTAGAACTCAAGCCATCCCGACGGGGCTTTTGCGGAGCTCGTCGTGCCGCCGGTGACCTGTCGGCCTACGCGGACGCCCGTCACCTGGCCTCCGCGGCCGGGCTGGTCCCCGTCAGGAGGGCCCTCGGGGGTCAGCCAGCGCATCTGCTCGACGTCGGTCGGGCGCGACATGCCCGTGGCGAGCAGCAGCCGTTCCTCCCGGGCGGCCTCTTCGTCGCCGTGCAGGGGCTTGTGCGGGGATGCGGGGCAGGGATCCGGAGTGGGGCGGGAAGGATGCGGCGATGGCGTCCACGACGGAGGCGAGGGCGTCGGCTTCGGCCAGTGTGGTCGGCACGGGGTGCGGGAGAGAGGCGTCCCGTGCGGTGTGCATCAGGTGTGCGCCGGCCTCGCGCAGGCTGCGTCGGGTGTGTTCGGCCATGATGATCCGCGCGTACGCGGGCGTGTGCCGGGGGGCGGGGCATGCGCTGATGAGCGCGTGAAGGTGGGCGGCGGTCAGTCTCGGCGCGCCTGCTCACGGGCGGCGGTGAGCACCTTGCCGAGCCAGGCGATGTGTTCGGTGCGCTCGGCCGGGCCAAGGGCGGACGGGCACGCAGTGCGAACACGGCGGCGTGATGGGTGGTCTCGGCCGGATCAGGAGCCGGCAGGGCACGAATGCCGGCGGACACCGCGGCGTACGCCGGGGTGGAGAGCGCGTCTGGGGCGCTGCCGGTCACGTTAGCGAGGCGCTGCGGTTCGGACAGGAGGGCGCCGAGCAGGGCCTGCTCGGCGTAGTACACCGGCGGACCTCCTCACGGCCGGCGGCGAGATCGGAGACTGCCTGGTGGACGAGCGGCTGGTCGACCAGGCCAAGACGCTTGCCCGCCATCGACCACGCCTGGCACGGCGGGAGGCGATCAGCCCGAGAATCCGACCGGAGAAGATCCATACGGGATAGCGGGCGACATCGGTCTGGATCGTCAACTGACCGACTCGAGCCCGGGTTTTGCAGGCCCAGCTGTCCCACTCCAGGCCGATGTCCCGGGCCCCGGGGACGGTGAGGGCGTGGCTCCAGCCGCCGGGTCGGCGAACAGGTCGAGGATGATCCGCCTCGCGAGGCTGGCTCGGAATTTTCCTGTACGGGCTCGGCTTCGCCACGGCAGGCCCAGGGAGAGCAGCCGTCGACCACGCCGTTCTCCGGTTCCTCCGCAGCGGTTCGGGCGTCCGGTTGCTGCTGGCGGGCGGCCGATTCGGCGGCAGTGACGTGGTCGATCGGGGCCTGGGTGAGCGGTTCCCGGGAGCGGTGCAGTAACGCCTGCCCGGGCAGCCGACCCGCCGCACGAAGGCACTCCCCGGTGCGAAATACTCTTTCGATGAGTTCACGCACTTCCCCGATCAGCCAGCCGATCACGATACGGAGGGCCGTCGCGCGGGATGCCAAACGGCTCACGCGGCTCGTGCGTGGCTCGCGCGCCTACGAGGGCAAGTACGCAGCCGCAGTGGCGGGCTACCGGGTCGGTCCTGATTACATCGAGGCCCACCGCGTCTTCGTGGCCGTCGGCGCCGACGAGCATGGAGGCCGGGTCCTCGGGTTTTACTCGCTCGTCCTCGCGCCACCGGAGCTCGACCTGCTGTTCGTCGCCGACGATGCGCAAGGACGGGGTATTGGACGGCTGCTCGTGGCGCACACGCAGTCCGAGGCCCGTGCCGCCGGGCTCGACCGTCTCAAGGTCGTGTCGCATCTTCCCGCCGAGGACTTCTACCACCGCGTTGGTGCGGTGCGGACCGGGACCGCGTTCGCGAACCCGCCCGCCGTGCCGTGGGACCGTCCCGAATTCGAGTTTCGCATTCCTTCGGAATGACGCGGTGTGCCGGTTCGCGGGGCACCGGCTTCGCCTGCAAGGTGGCCGGCATGCAGGAGCCGCTGGACGCGGCGCGCTCCGTGTGTGCCGTCGTCTCTGCCCTGGCGGGGGGATCGCCTGCGCCAGCGGCCTCTCCCGGCGACTCCCTCGCCTCCGGCACTCCCAGGGCCATGAAAATCGCGTACACCTCGAATCGCTCCCCACACGTTCGAGGTCGGCCGCGTGAATACCTAGTTCACACAACCCTTATCTGCGAGACGAAGTGGCCATAGTCCACCGTCAGCGCTGTAGGGGGTGATGCCTTGCCAGTGCAGCCATCAGCGCAAGTGGAAGTAGTCACAGCCCTTGCCCCGTGGAGCTTGGCCGACCGGCGTCGGTGCGGCCCGCGGTGGAGCGGATCGGCGGGAGGCTCCGGACAGGGGCATCAGAGCCTGACTGTCGTGGGTGTCCGACTCGGCGTTCGGGTCGTCGGAGGCGTCGACGATGGCGATGGTCCTGCCGGAGCCGCTGGCGGAGGCAGCGGAGGTCAGGCCGTAGGCAGACTGCAGGTCGCTGGGGCCGTAGCCGGTGGGGGAGTCCGCGGCGGCGTTCGGCCGGACGGTCTGGGGTGCGATGCCCTTCTTCGCCGCCTGCTCTTCCTGGAAGGCGGTGGTGTCGCTGGTGACGCGCAGGGCGTTGCAGGATGCGTAGCCCTTCTTCGGGGTGCCGGCGCACTGCAGCATCTCCAGGCGGAACCGCCGGCCCGCCCAGCGCTACGGCGTGGGGGGCCGCTGCGGGGAGCGGAGTACGAGCAGGGTGATCTCGCTGGGGGCGAAGACGCGGAACGGCGGGCCCCAGAAACCGGTGCCGCGGCTGGTGTAGAGGAGGGTGCGGGTGCCGTGGCGGCTGAGGCCGGCGAGGGCGGGCTGGTCGATGCGGACCAGGTGGTGAAAGGGCCAGATCTGGCCGCCGTGGGTGTGGCCCGAGAGTTGGAGATCGACGCCGGCGGCTGCGGCCCGGTCGATGAACTTGGGCTGGTGGGCCAGGAGCAGGACGGGGTGGTCGGGGTCGGCGCCGTTCAGGGCTCCGGCGAGGTGGGCGCCGTGGCCGGCGAGGCCGGAGGACTCGGCTGTGACGTCGTCCACGCCGGCGACCACGAGGGTGTCGCCGCCGCGTTCGATCAGCAGATGGCGGTTGCGCAGCGGCTCCCAGCCCAGCTCGTCCATGAGGTCGACCCAGCCCTGGGCCTCGCTGTAGTACTCGTGGTTGCCGGTGACGTAGAGCCGGGCCCGGGTGGCTCGCACGGTGCCGAGCGGAGCGGCCTGGGCGCGGCGGCGTTCGGCCGTGCCGTCCGCGATGTCTCCGGTGTGGCAGACCAGGTCGGCCTCCAGGGTGTTGACCTTCGCGCAGACCTGCGCAGACCAGCGGGCGCGGTCGAGCGGGCCGTAGTGGGTGTCGGTGATGAGGACGACGCGGGTGCCGTCCAACCCGGCACCCAGGCGCGGAAGTTGAACGTCCAGGCGGCGCACCCGTGGCACCCGGCGGGCCTCGGCGTACCCCCAGGCGAGCAGCACGGCGGCTACGCCGAGGACCGCCCAAGTGACGATCCGGGCCCGGTTTTGACCGTCGCCTACGCCGACCACGGTCAGGGCGAGGCGCAGCAGGACGCCGAGCAGGACGGACCAAGTGAACAGTACCCAGCTGGCTCCAAGGAGGGTGTCCCCGACGATCGCCGCCCAATCCTGCTGCCGCCGGCCGTGGCCGCGCACCATCGCGAGCGGCATAGCGATCAGACAGAGGACGAACAGGGCTGTGCTGCCCAGCGCCACGGGGAGCGGCCAGTGCTGGCCGGCGTGCAGCAGCACCCAGCAGGGCACGGTCCACAGCAGAACGGGGGCGATCAAAGGTATGCAGCGCATCAGGCGGCGCAGTCGGCTCTGCTGGGTCGCATGCGCTGCACCGTCCGCGGATCGGGCCTCGCTGGTGGCGGTCACGCTTCCCCTCCTCAAGTAGCCAGACTGCCGACGCGCGCACTGTATCCGGTCGTCCTAAGGGGCGTCTTGCCGATCGCTGATGCCCATGTCATCGGCAACGTGCGCGACGGGGCGACCGGCCCGGACCCGATCGATCAGGAGTCGTTGGCCGCGCACCTCAGTCGGGTATTGGGATAGGACCTCTACCGCGAGACTCTGGCCTGTGCCGTCGCCGACCACCTGGCCATCGAGACCGGTGAGCGTGTGGTGTGTCGGTGCGAACACTTCCTGTCGTCAGGGGGCGGTCAGTTGTCGCTGGTGACCGCGAGGCGGCGGGCGTCGGCCGGGTGGCCCGCGGCCTGTCCGACGGCGCGGTAGTGCTCGGCGAGGGGGCGGGAGCGGCGGATGTCGCCGCCGATGAGGCCGAGCGCCATGGGCAGGCCGAGGCGGGCGGCGCGTTCGACGCTCGCGGGTGTGCCGCCCACACCGAGCCACAGCGGCAGCCTCTCCTGCTGGGGGCGGGGAGGGACGGGCAGGTGGTCGAGCGCGGGGCGGTGCGGCCGGACCAGGTGACGTGCTCGCTGTCGTCGCGGATGGCGAGCAGGAGGTCGAGCTTCTCGGCGAAGACGTCGTCGTAGTGGGCGGGGTCGATGCCGAAAAGGGTGAAGGCTTCGAGGAAGGCGCTGCGTCCGGCGATGATCTCGGCGCGTCCGTTGCTGAGGTGGTCCAGGGAGGCGAAGTCCTGGGTGCAGGCGGACCGGGTCGAGGGTGGACAGGACGGAGACCGCGCTGGTGATACGGATGCGGGAGGTGGCCTGGGCGATGGCCGCCAGCGGGATGGCGGGGTTGGCGACGGAGAAGTCGGGGCTGTGGTGCTCGCCGAGGCCGAAGACGTCCAGGCCCGCCTGGTCGGCGGCGATGGCGTAGGAGACGATCTCGCGGGTGCGCCGGGCAGGGTCGTGGAGGGTGCCGGTGGCGGGGTCGGTCTGCAGGTCGGACAGGGACAGGATGCCGAGTTCCATGGCGTGCTCCTCGAAACGGGTCCGGGGCGCTGCTGGCCGGGCCGTGCGAGGGTGGGCCGGCAGCGTGCGGGAGTGCGGGGTCAGTTGCTGATGGCGGGCATGGCTCGCCGGTAGCGGGTGCCGGCGAGCTGGGAGACGAGGAAGGCGGCGATGTCTTCGCGGGGCATGCTGGATCCGACACGGTCGTGGCCGAGGAACCCGGAGCGGACGGGGCCGGTGGCGGGCTTGTCGGTGGGGTTGGTGATCCGGGCGATGGTGTAGTCGAGGTCCGAGTCGGTGACGGCCTCGGTCATGCCCGTCAGTTCGGTCAGTGCGTTGGGGAACATGAGGCGGGCCATGACGGGGAGCACCTTGTGCTTCCAGTGCGGCTTGTCTTTTGGGTCGGCCAGGGAAGGGGTGGCCAGCCCGATGAAGCGGGCCACCTTCTGCTCGCGCATCGCCTGCACGATGATGCGTGTCCCGTCGGTCAGCGGGGTGCCGGTGGCGGACCGCTTCAGGGAGGGCCCGAGCGCGCTGATGACCGCGTCCGCGCCGGTGACGGCCTGTTTTACGGCCGTCCGGTCGGCCAGTGCGCCGGTGATGACTGTGAGGCCGGGGTCGGTGATCGCGAGCTTGGCCGGGGTACGGGCCATGGCGGTGACCTGGTGGCCTTCGTTCAGCAGTTGGCGGACGACGTGGCGGCCGATGCCGCCGGTGGCGCCAAAGACGGTGACACGCATGGGGTGGCTCCTTGCCGGTGGGGCGGTCAGGGCGGGGGAAGGAAGAGGCGGGGCGGACGGTGAGGCCCGGCGGTCGGTGACGAACCGGGCCCCACGCTGTAGGAGTTGGGGTGGGTGGCGGCTTCAGAAGCTGTACGGGCCGAAGCGGCCCCACGCGACGCGGGCCAGGCCGAGGGCGGTGGCCCGGCCGATGCCCCGGCTGGAACCGGTGACGAGAGCGGTCTTGCCGCTGAGCCTGTTCATGCTGATGTCCTTGCTGTGTTCGGGGAGTGAGTGGAGGTGTCAGCCGTTGAAGACGACTTCGGCCTGGTCGCGGCGCTCGTACCCGCCTCCGGACGGGGAGCAGCGACCTCGGCGACGGCCGGGGCGGAGGGGATCTCGTTCAGTACGACAGCACGCATCACATACACCCTTCAAGAAAGTGGAACGGGCTTCCCGTTTCATGTATTCAGCGTAACAACACAACTGGGTAACCCGTTCCAGTTCGGTAGGATGGGCGCCATGACCTCTACCGCGGCCCCTGACCAGACCCCGGACGAACAGCCCGGAACGGGGCTGCGTGCCGACGCCGAGCGCAATCGCGACAGGATCCTGGCCGCCGCCCGCCGCCTGTTTGCAACCGAAGGGCTCGGCGTCTCCATGGCCGCCGTGGCCCGCGAAGCAGGCGTCGGCAAGGCCACCCTCTCCCGCCGCTTCGCCACCCGCGATGACCTGGTGAGCGCCGTTTTCGCCGACCGCATGGACGGCTACGCCACCGCCGTCGCGCAGGCCCTCGCCGACCCCGACCCCTGGCACGGCTTTACCGGCTACATCCACGCCGCGTGCGCCATGCAGGCCGCCGACCGCGGCTTCGCCGACGTGCTGACAATGACCTTTCCCGCCGCCAAGGCCCTGGAGGTCCGGCGCACCGAGGCGTACAACGGATTTCTCGAACTCATCGACCGCGCCAAGGGCACCGGCCACCTACGGGACGACTTCACCAGTCAGGACCTCGTCGTTCTGCTCATGGCCAACGCCGGCGTCGTCAATGCCACCGGCGACGCCGCCCCCGACACCTGGCGCCGCCTCGTCGCGCACATGCTCCGCTCCTACGCCGCCCCCGGCGCCCCGCTCCCCCCGCTGCCCGACGCACCCTTGCCGACCGCGCTGTATCGCGCGATGGTCCGCCTCAGCCGACCCGGCATGTCCTGACCTCTGGCTGCACGCGCTGCGAACGCGGCGAATGCGCCGATGACCAGGCGCCCGCCCCAGCGATCGTGCCGCGACGGAGCACGCCGCGGCACGATCAGGGTTCGAGAGGCACGCGGCCGGGTGGCCGGTGGGGTGTCAGTGGCTGAAGACGAGCTCGGCCTGGTCGCGGCGGGTGGTGAGCAGCTCCCAGTAGACGGGCGAGATCTCCTCGGGCTTGGCCGTGGGGAACCCGGGGACGACCGACATGCCGATCGACACGTCGATGCCGACGTGGGCGGCCTGGACGCCGGTGCCGTCCAGTTCCTTGTGCAGGTTGATCGCCCAGTTGCGCAGGGCCGCGGCAGCGGCGTTGACGTTGGCGACCTGCGGCACGGGGTCGATGGAGCCTGCGCCGGTGGTGAACAACAGGGTGCCCGCGCCGGCCTCGCGCATGGCGGGCAGTACCGCCTGGCTGGCGGCGATCGCGCCGTAGAGCTGGAACCCCATCTCGTGCTGCACATGCGAGGGTTCGGTCGCGCTCGGGGTGGTCAGGACGGTCGAGTCGAAGCCGCCGACCGGGGAGTACTCGAGGACGTCGATGCCGCCGAAGTGCGCGGCGGCGTCCTTGAGGGCCTGGGTGAGCGCGACGCGGTCGAGGACGTCGGCGGGGAAAGCGGCGGCGGTGATGCCTTCGGCGGTCAGTTCACCGGCCAGGTTCTCGAGCTTGGCGCGGTTACGGGCGATCAGTGCGGCGCCGTAGCCGTGGGTGCCGAACGTGCGCGCAATGGCGAGACCGAGCTGGGGGCCGGCGCCGACGATGGCGATGGTGGGCATGAGGGGGCCCTTCATAGAGGTAGAGATGGATAGGGCTTTCCGTTTTCAATCCGGAAAGCCCTATCCGGTTCACGATCGAGCGTAACAGTAACACAGGAATCGGATAGGGCTTTCCGGTTTGCTAGCCTGATCGGCATGAACCCCCGAGACCAGCACGCCAACGGCACCGGCACCGGCAGCACGGCCGACTCAGCCCCGCCGAAGCGCAGCGACGCGGAGCGCAACCGGGGGCGGATCATCGCCGCCGCGCGCACAGTGTTCGGCCGCGACGGACTGAACGCGTCGATGGCCTCGGTCGCACGGGAGACGGGGGTGGGGATCGCCACCCTATTCCGCCACTTCCCCAACAAGGAGGATCTGGTCGCCGCGGTCTTTGCGGACCGCATGGAGGCATACGCGCAGGCGACCGCCGAGGCCCTGGCCGACCCGGACCCGTGGAACGGCTTCACCGGCTACATCGAGGAAGTCTGTGCGATGCAGGCCGCCGACCGCGGCTTCGCCGACATCCTGACCATGAGCTTCCCCGGCGCCCAGGCACTGGAAGCACTCCGCGCCCAGGCGTACCAGGGCTTCCTCGAACTCATCGGCCGCGCCAAGGACAGTGGGCAGCTGCGCAAGGACTTCACCAGTCGGGATCTAGTCCTGCTGCTGATGGCCAACGCCGGCGTCCTCAGCGCCACCGGCGACGCCGCCCCGGACGCCTGGCGCCGCCTCGTGGCGTGGATGATCCAGTCCTTCCAGGCCCCAGCTCGAGGCCCGCTACCGGACCCGCCGGAGGACGCCGCACTGTACGAGGCCATGCGCCGCGCCAGCCACGGCGTTAGCTCCCCCGAGACCGGGAAGCGGCGCTGAGCGACCGGCCGGTGGCGCGGCGGTGACGGCACACCGGCAGATGGGTACCAGCTGGCGCGGAGCTGGCTGTGCCCGGCTGTCACATTGAACGGACGTTCCTCGGTGTTAAGGCTGATTGAGCGTGCGGCGGGCAGTTCGTTGTGGCGTCCTCACGATTCTGACCGCCCGACGCGGCCCGGTGCCGGCAACGCGACGCGCCGTCGGACCGGAAAGGGCAACGGGCATGTCCAGTTCGCCCCTGTCCAGTACGCCGCCTGCTCCGCAGACCCGTCGTCGTCGCCCTGCGGGGGAGGTGGTGCTGGGAGATACGCAATCGGGCCAGGAACTGGGAAGCCGTGAGGCGGCCCGGGCGGTCTTCCACCTGGTCAAACAGCTACAGCCAGGACCCCGCTCATAGGGGCTGTGAGACCCTGCGCGTGGCTGCCGACGGCGTCCGTGCCCGCCTGTTCCTGCGGGAGGATGGCACCGTCCTCGCCTCGGTCCACGCCCGCGACGCCTTGGTCGCCGGCGCCCAGGGCCGCGCGACCAGCGCCCGTGATCTGGCGTGGCCGGTGCCCGAGATGGGTCAGGGCGCCACGGTCGTCGGCGCGATCGATCTGCTGCGCAGGCGCCGCGCCTCCCTGGCCGTCGTCATCGACGAGTCCGGCGGTATGACGGGCACGGTGAGCCTGGACGACCTGCTGGCCCGCTACCTGCAGCCGCAAACGGCCTGACCGAGCGTTTTCACGGACGACAGGGCCCCGGCCATAAGGTCGGGGCCCGCCTGCCCGGGTGGCCGAGTACGCCATGGACTGGGGCCATGACGCCGAGTGGACCCAGGGCATCCGCACCCGGGAGGCGGACGCGGGGGTCTTCGGTGTGGGCGCCGAGATCACCCGCACGGCGTCCTTCCTCGGCCGGTGCATCGACTACGTCCTGCGTGTGGCTGTGCCGGAACACCACCACGATCCGCTACGGCGAAGGCGACGCCGTAGCTGAGGGCGCTGGGCAGGCCCAGCTTGTGCAGCAGCGGGTGGGCGATCTTCGCCCCAGCTGGCCCGCGCTGAGGAGTTCGCGGATCTTCCCCTATTGGTAAAATTGCCGTAAAGATATGAAGTAGTTTGCTCGGGGTGCACATTGCACCGGTACACCTCCGGTCGTTCGGCAGGGTTTCCTGTCCCAGGGGTATCGCGGCCGCCCCGTATCGGGGTGCAATGGTGGGAGTCAGGCCCTTCGCGCCCGCGCCGGTCAGAAGAGGCACGCAATGGATCCATGGCTGATCTGGTTGATCATCGCAGCCGTGTTGGCGGCGGCGGAGATCTTCACCCTTACTGCTGCGCTCGGAATGCTGAGTGCGGCCGCGTTGGTCACGGCGGGGTCCGCCGCGGTCGGGCTGCCACTGCCGTTGCAGTTCTTGGTGTTCACCGTCGTAGCCACAGTCACCGTGCTGTTTGTGCGCCCCATTGCGCTGCGCCACGTTCTCCAGCCCCAAGCGGAGAGGTTCGGCGTAGACGCACTGGTCGGCAGGGGTGCGTATGTCGTCTCAGAGGTGACGGGCCAAGGCGGCAGGGTCCGCATTGACGGTGAGGAGTGGACGGCCCGCGCGTACGACGAGACGCTGGTGATTCCTCCTGGAAAGACCGTCGACGTCATGGAGATCAGCGGCGCCACAGCGATTGTCTACCCCCGGGACTGAAACCATGGAAACCTCGGCGTTCTTGATTGCTGGCCTGATCGTCGCGCTGATCGCGGTTTTCACCGTGGTGCGGGCGGTCCGTATCGTGCCCCAGGCACGCGCTCGTAACGTCGAGCGGCTCGGCCGCTACCACCGGACCCTGAATCCCGGCCTCAGCCTCGTGATCCCTTACATCGACCGCGTTCATCCGGTGATCGATCTGCGCGAACAGGTCGTTTCCTTCAAACCGCAGCCGGTCATCACCGAGGACAATCTGGTTGTCGAGATCGACACCGTTCTGTATTTCCAGGTCACGGATCCGCGAGCGGCTTTCTACGAGATCGCGAATTTCCTTCAGGCCGTCGAGCAGCTCACCGTCACCACCTTGCGCAACGTCGTGGGGTCCATGGACCTGGAAAAGACGCTCACCTCACGGGACACCATCAACAGCCAGCTTCGTGGCGTGTTGGACGAGGCCACCGGAAAGTGGGGGCTGAGGGTCAACCGGGTGGAGATCAAGGCCATCGACCCTCCGCAGTCCATCAAGGACGCGATGCAGAAGCAGATGCGGGCCGAGCGGGACAAGCGGGCCGCGATTCTCGGCGCCGAGGGGCAGCGCCAGTCGCAGATCCTCACCGCTGAAGGCGACAAACAGGCCGCTGTCCTGCGCGCGGAGGGTAACCGTACCGCCGCCATCCTCCAGGCCGAGGGCCAGTCCCGGGCCATCGACGAGGTGTTCCAGGCCGTACATCGCAACGACCCCGACCCCAAGCTGCTGGCCTACCAGTACCTCCAGACGCTGCCCCAACTCGCGCAAGGCTCGGGCAACAATTTCTGGGTGATCCCCAGCGAGATCACCTCCGCACTCCAGGGCGTGTCCCGCGCCTTCACCGAGGTGCTGCCCCAGTCGCCGGCCACCCGCGAGAAGCCCTCGGACGACATGGTTACCCAGGCCGCCAATGACAAGGCTCAGGCGGAAGAGGCCGCTGCTGCGGCCCTCGCCGACGCAGCCAAGGCCGAGGGCGTCAACCCCGATGCCCTCCCGTCTCACCCGACTCGCTGACGGCGGGCAGCGTCTCTGCCGGCACGACGCGCACACCGGAAGCCTCCGAGCGCATGACCATCTGCCAATGAGCCGCCACCGCAGTGCTCGCCTGATGGCGGTGTTGGGCGCATGCTCTCCGTGGCCGGTACCGTCTCGGGTGAAGCCGGGCACCCCGTTCGGAGGATGATGTTCCGCATTTCGGTGTGCCCGGCCCTGGGGGTGCTAGGGGGTGACGCGCAGCAGCAGGTTGGGGGAGCCGGTGCCGGGACTGGTGACCACACCGGAGGTGGCCGCGGAGGTCAGGGCGCTCGATACCTGGGAGGGCGAGGCCGAGGGGTGGCCGGCGAGGTAGACGGCGGCCGTGCCGGTGACGTGCGGGGTCGCCATTGACGTGCCGGAGATGGTGTTGGTGGCGGTGTCGCTGGTCCTCCAGTCCGAGGTGATGGACGAGCCCGGCGCGAACAGGTCCAGTACGGAGCCGTAGTTGGAGTAGCTGGCGCGGGCGTCGGTGCTGGTGGTGGCGCCGACGGTGATGGCCTCGGTGACGCGTGCGGGTGAATAAGAGGAGGCGTCGGCGCTGGAGTTGCCCGCGGCGACGGCGTAGGTGACGCCGGAGGCTATCGAGTTGCGGACGGCGGTGTCGATGGCGGTGTTGGCGCCGCCGCCGAGGCTCATGTTGGCGACGGCCGGCTTCACGGCGTTGGCAGTGACCCAGTCGATACCGGCGACGACCTGAGCGGTGGTGCCTGATCCTGCGTTGTTCAGGACACGTACGGCGACGATCTTGGCCATCTTGGCGACGCCGTAGGTGGTCCCGGCGACGGTGCCCGCGACGTGGGTGCCGTGGCCATTGCCGTCCTGGGCGACGAAGTCGTCCTGGACCGCGTCGTAGCCGTAGGAGGCGCGGCCGCCGAAGTCGGTGTGGGTGATGCGTACTCCGGTGTCGATGATGTACGCGGTCACGCCCGCGCCCGCGGTGTCGGGGTAGGTGTAGCTGCTGTCCAGCGGGAGAGCGGCCTGGTCGATGCGATCCAGGCCCCAGGACGGCGGGTTGGTCTGAGTGGCGTCGATGCTGACGGTGGTGTCCTGGATGACCTGGGCGACGGCCGGGTCGGCGGCGAGCCGCTCGGCCTCGGTTTCGGTCAGGTGGGCGGCGTAGCCGTTGAGAGCGGCGCGGTAGGTACGCTCGACCTCGCCGCCGTATCGGGTGACCAGGCTGCTGCCTGCCGCCGAGGCGGCCCTGAGGCCGGAGCTCTTGTCGAGGACGACGATATAACTGTCCTTCACCGCATTCTTGGCGCCGGCGCCGATGATGCGGCCTTCCGCCGGTGCGGCCTGTGCGGGGGTGACCGTTGTCAGACCGAGGGTGGCGGCGGTCACCGCCGCCGCGAACGCCGCGGCGATTCGCCGCCGGGTTCTGTGCGTCACTGCCATCGCGGGGGAGTCCTCCTGCAATCGGTGGTGCGCTGGTGGATGGCCGAATAGTGCACTCATTGACGCGTTCACCACAAGAGAGCCTGCCGTCCGCAACGCCTGCCTCGACCTGGCCCGCCACCTTTCGTGCGCGTCGCGCAGGACCTGGACCTGGCCGAGGAGTGCGTACGGGAGGCGTACGCCGTGGCGCTGTCGTCCTGGGAACGCGACGGGATCCCGAGCAACTCCGCGGCGAGGCTTGTCACCGCGGCCAAACGCCGGGCGATGAACGCCATCCGCCGCGAGCGGACGTTCCGCTCGAAGCTGCCGCTGCTGATGGAGCCCGAAGAAGCCATCGACGAGCTCGCCTTGGACGAGCTGGATGAACCGATGAGCACGAGGCCGTGGAGCCGGAGGATGTTGTACCCGATGAACGGCTGCGGCTCATCTTCACCTGCTGCCATCAGGAGGCCCAACTCGCCCTTACGCTGCGGCTGGTGTGTGGGCTGCCGACATCGGGCGTAGCCCGCGCGCTGCTGGTGTCGGAACAGACGATGGCCTGTGGGGCGCCAGAACTCGCGCACGCGCGCTGAGCTGACTCTATGAGGGCCGGGCCCCCTTCCCTGCTCAGCCCGGTGGATTCTGGTTCCGGGTGCATACGAGCTCGGGAAGGGGGCCCTCGACTCGTTCGGAGGATACCCGGCGCGGTCGGGGCACGCGTGCGCCTCTGCGGCGCAGAGGCACGGTGGACTGTGGGTGTGCGCTCGTGCTCCTTCGGTTCTTCAGGGCCCAGCGCTCAGCCGAGAGATCTTCATTCTTGGTCCGGCCCACAGCCGCATGCCCCCGGCGCAGGGCCATCTGTGAGGTGTGGGAACGTGCCCGAGTGAGCACGACGACTGAACCCCTGGAATACGGCTTTGACGGGCCGGAAGGCGCCCCGGTCCTGGTCCTGGGACCGTCCCTCGGCACGACACGCCACATGTCGTAGAAACCGTCCAAGGGCGTCCAGTTGATCCGTAACGGGGGCGTAAGTCCAGGTCAGAACCCTGCGACGCGTGACCGTCCATGGGGCTCGTGACAGGGAAGTGACAGAAAACGCGCTGCGGGACCCCCGCGAGCTAGCCCGGCCGAGGGTCCGGTCGTGCGGCCTGCTACCCATTCCTTGCGACCGTGGAACCCGGGTGTGGCCGTAGAACCGCGATGACCTGCTCCCTGAGCAGGGTGCGAAGGCGCTCGTGGATGGGCTGGTTCTTCTGCTCGGCGTGCAGGGACCATCGATGGTGCGGAGAGTCGGCCGTTTCCCCAACGGCGAGGGTCGATACTGGAGGGGTGCTTCCGAGGCCGAGGTTTAGCCGTCTGCATCGGCGGTGTACGGCGCCAGCCTGGTCACGACGTGAGGCCGAAGAACGGTCAAGAGGGGCAACCAGCCGCATTGTGCGGGAAAGACACCCGAGGGTAGGACGAATTCTCGGCACACATAGACTCCTGTCCAGGCCACGAATTAGCCGCAGGGGGAGGCATGTTGAGCAGTGGGTCACGCCTGCGCGCGCTCTATCTCAACGTGGGAGCCGGAGGGGCCGTCGCCGGACTGACACAGGCCGGCTTCGATGCTCAACTCGCAGTGGAGCCGGATCGGTACGCAGCGGCAACCCTGCGCCGGGCAGGGCTGCCCGCCGTCCGGCATGAGGACCTCAGTACGTGTCCGACGAACCTGTTCGCCCCCGGGGCACTGGATCTCCTCTACGGACGTAACACGCGGGGGCCGCTCGACGCAGGCGACCACGTTCCCGTGTTGCTGGAGCACGTCGATGCGCAACGGCCTCGTGCGTTCGTCCTGGAAACGGACGCAAGTGTCTTCGACGACCGGCACAAGGGCTATTGAGCTGCCCCGAGTTTCGTAGAGTCCGGCGATCTTGTTTCAGGCGGACTGCGGGGTGGCTTCCTGTTGTCGCCACCAGTCGCGTTCGTACTCGGCGGGCGGTACGTAGTCGAGGGCGGAGTGGAGCCGTTCCTCGTTGTACCACGTGACCCACTGGAAGATCGCCCGCTCGACCTGGTCGAAGTCCCGCCACGGCCCTTGCATCTCGATCAGTTCGGCCTTGAAGGTGCCGTTCAGTGCCTCGGCCATCGCGTTGTCGTAGCTGTCCGCGACCGAGCCGACCGAGGCAGCGGCTCCGATCTCGGCGAGCCGGTCGGTGTACCGAATGGATACGTACTGCGAGCCGCGGTCGCTGTGATGGATCAGACCGGAGTCCTTCTTGATCCGTCTCCGCCACAGCGCCCTCTCCGGGGCGTCCAGCGGGAGTTCGGTCCGCATGTGGTTGGCGACCTGCCAGCCGACAATGCTTCGCGAGAAGACGTCTGGATGCCGAGGTCCCGGGCGACATGCGCGACCGGGCGTCCGCTGGTGCGGACCTCGCGGACGGCCCGCTCACGGAGCTCGTCCGGGTATTTACGTGGTGCTGGCACTGCTCATGGTTCTCCTTCGAGCCAGGATCATAAGCCTGGCTTCAGGGACTCCACGAAACCGGGGTCAGCTCACGGGAGGTCTTCCACCTGGTCAAACAGCTACAGCCAGGACCCCGCTCACAGGGGCTGTCGTGACAGATGAGAGGGTCAGACGGGTGAGCGAGACACCGACGAACACCCTGCAATACCGCTTTGACGGGCCAGAAGACGCTCCTGTCCTGATCCTGGGCCCCTCACTGGGTACCACCTGGCACAGGTTGTAGGAACCGTCTTCGGGTGTCCACGCCAGTCCAGGGCGGGCGCATAACAGCAGGTCAGGCACTGTGGTCCGGGGCAGTCGACGTAGTTGGTGACAGACGTGTGAGAGCGCCGGTGAGAGCCGCGTTCTACGGTAAGGCTCCTACAGGCGCGGCCGGCGGGGGCTTCCGGGCGGGTGTGCTGCAGCTCCGGCCTCGGCACCGCTGCCCCCGGGTTCTCCTCCCTGCGCCCTCGCGTCGAGTGCTCGGCAAATCCGGCCGGGCCCTTGGCGACCAACAGTCATAGCCTTCGCCCCTGCAAAGTCGAACGCCCCGCGAGGCGTCTGAGGCGATGCCTGCCCCGCCGAGTGGCGCACGGGTTTCTCGTCCGCAGGCTGTTCATGGTCGCGGAAGCTGCGACCTGTTCCGCCAGATGGACACTGCCGACCGACATCGTCCGCCCCCCGCAGGCCCGCGAGGTGACCACGAGACGCTCGCCCTCGGGTACGCGGGCGTGTACTCCGGCTTCCTCCGGCACGCCGTTGCCGCGGCGCGCCGTCACGGCCTGGACACCCGGGCGATCCTTGTCGAAGCCGGCCGGCGCAGGACAGTCGGCGGCCAGGCGGACATGATCACGGACACTGCGCTCGACCTCGCGGCGGCCGGTTGCGTCGACTGGCGCGAGTGATCGGTGCGGTGGCTGTGATGGCCCGGCGGTGTCGGTGCCACCGCTGTCCACGTCACAAGACGGACGGCGATGTCAGCGGCTCGTGTCGGCGTCACCTTCGTCATTCGGAGGGTTGCCCTGTCTCCTGCCGCCCGGAGGGGAGCCGTCCCCGTGCTCTTCCAGCAGTTCGAGGAGCGCGGCATCCGCTCTCTTCTGGTCTTCCTTCGTCAGCTCGAGCGGTGCGTTGTTGTAGACGGTGTAGCGGTCTGGATCGATGATGTTGGCGGCCCGCAGGGTGAACGTCAGCAGGCGGCGCCACCCCTTGCGGTGGCCGACCCGCACCTGTATCTGGGCCTTGTAGTCACGGGCCTCCGGGAGGAATCCGGAAAACGGTGCCTCGAACTCGAGGAAGAGCTGTTGCGCTTCTCTGCCGGGCACGACGAACCCCGCCGGTAGCTTCGCCTCCTCGTCCGGCCCCGGTTGGAGCCGGGACGGTGAGGACACCCACAGGAGTGGCAGATGAGAGGCGGGCTCATCGGGGAAGGTCAGGATGAGGTCCTGCACGACGATCGGTTTGGGACCGGTGTTGTGCAGGACGAGAGGCAATCGTAGGCGTGCCGTGGAACCGTGGACGATCGCCGCGAAGGAATGAGGTTCCCACGCCTGCAGGCGTCCCTGTCGGGCGTTGAGCCACCAGAACGACGCGACGGTGAAGAGCAGTGCGCAGACTGATACCACACTGGCGCCGGTAAGCGATGAGGACGCGATCTGATCCGCCGCGACCGTCAGCGGAACCACAGAGTCAGTCTGCCAGCCCCGCCGTGGGCTCGCTAACAGGACGAGTGGCCGCCGACAGTCTCCCGGAACGGATCAGAGGCCGGGGAGGAGCACGAGATACCAGGCGATCAGTGCCGCGCACGCCACCGCGGGGACGAGCTGGTCAGCCCGTCGCCGTTGCGCACGCGCGTCGCCACGGTACCGGTGAGCAACAGCCCGGCACCGGCCAGGCATCCGCGCCAGGGCACGACTGGGCCGAGGTCACGCCGACGGCACCTGCGATTTCCGGCGTACCGCAGAGGCAGGTCGCTGAGGCGGCACTGGGTGCATGGGCGCTGGCAGCCCAAGACAGGCGGACCTTTTGTGTTCCGCAGACCGAGAGCGCGTGCTGTGGTCGCGGGTTGACTGCTCTGCGTGGACGGCAGGAGTCGGCCACTCGGCCCGGCCGCTCGGGCATCGCCGGGGTGCTCTGTGACGGGTGCCTGTCGCGGTCGGGCCGACGGTACTGGAGAACGGTGCGAGGCAGACATGGACAGCTTGGTCGGAGCCTGGGTACTGGAGGACTTCACCCTCACAGGTGGGGGGACGGTCGTCCATCCACTGGGGAAGCGTCCCGGTGGAGTGCTGCTCTACGCCGCTGACGGGTGGATGAGTGCGCTGCTGACAGCGGATCCCGACGACGCCTCGGCCGCGTCGCGGTTCGATGAGATGGCCGACGGGACCGTGGCGTACTCAGGACGCTGGGAGCGCGAGGCGGACGGGCCGGTCGTGCACCATGTGCAGGCCAGTCACTACACGCCGTGGAACGGGACCGCCCTGATACGTGATGTTCAGTTCAGCCCGGGGCGGCTGGATCTGACAGCTGCGGGGCCCGACGAGTCCGTGCTGCTCCTGCGTTGGCGACGGGCCGACGCCTGACGGTCCGACGGTGTGGGACCGGGCCGACCGCCCGCCGTCCAGCCGGAGCAGCGGCAACGACTGCTCGCGCGATCACCCTTTTGGTGCCTTTTTCTCTTTTCCTATGGAGGTGTTGTGACATGCGCACAGCCACGCTCGACAGCCGTCTTGTGCTCGTCTTCCCCGACGGTGCGGTGGACGTGGAGAAAGCCAGCAACGGGCTCTTCTCCTCGGACCCGCAGGCAGTCTTCGACCGCTGGGCCGAGTTCCGCGACTGGGCCCAGTCCGCGGCCGCGACCGGCCACGAGCGGATCACTGTGGAGGAGCGGAAGCTGGGCGCGCCGGCTCCGCGCCCGCGCCAGGTCTTCGGGGTCGGGCTGAACTACGCCGACCACGTGTCGGAGTCGGGGGCCGCCGTACCGGAGCGTCCCGCTGTCTTCACCAAGTACCCCACGTCCCTGACCGGGCCCTACGACACGGTCGCGCTGCCGAGTGCCCTGGTCGACTGGGAGGTCGAGCTGGTAGCGGTGATCGGCCGTGAGGCGTACCGGGTCGCCGTCTCGGACGCGTGGCAGTACGTGGCCGGCCTCACGCTCGGCCAGGACCTGTCCGAGCGCGCCATCCAGCTGCAGGGCCCCGCTCCCCAGTTCTCCCTCGGCAAGTCGTTCCCCGGCTTCAGCCCGACCGGGCCGGTCCTGGTCACCCCGGACGAGTTCGACAACCCCGACGACCTGGCGCTCGGCTGCGCGATCGACGGCGAGACCATGCAGGACTCGCGCACCTCCCAGATGATCTTCTCGGTGTCCCGGCAGATCGCCTGGATCTCGTCGATCTGCCCGCTGCTGCCCGGCGACGTGATCTTCACCGGCACGCCGGCCGGCGTGGGCGGCGCCCGGGACCCGCGCCGTTTCCTGGCCCCCGGCGAGGAACTGCGCAGCTGGATCGACGGCATCGGTGAGCTGCGCAATCCGCTGATCGCAGCCCCCAGCTACCCCGAAGGCCCGCAGGCCGTCTGACGCACGGCCCCACACCTTCCTGCGTACACCACCCGCACACTGAAGCTTTTCGAGGAGACTGCCATGGCCCTGCACCGCGTGGCACACATCACGATCGGCGTGCCCAATGTGGCCGCCACCTCGGCCTACTACGCCGATTTCGGGCTGACGGACCTCGGCGACGGCCGTTTCGCCACGGCCGACGGCGGTGAACAGCTCACGATCGTTCACGCGGCGCGGCGCCGCCTGGAGGAGCTCACCCTGAGCGCCGAGGACCAAGACGACCTCAGCCGCATCGCCTCCTCCCTGGGCCGGCTGCAGGTGCCGTTCGTCCGGGACACCCACCGCCTGCGCGCGGTCGACCCGGGCACCGAGGTGACGGTGACCGTCGAGGTGCAGCCGCGCATCGTGCAGCCCCCGGCCGCGCAGGCGCCGTACAACGCTCCCGGGCGGATCGAGCGGACCGGCGAGCGTGCCCCCGGCGTGCTGCGTGAGGGTCCGGTGCGCGTCCGCCGCCTGGGACACGTCGTGCTGGGCTCCACCAACCAGGAGGCTTCCCAGCGCTTCTTCACCGCAGGGCTCGGCTTCAAGATCAGCGACCAGACGGCGGACGCGGCGTTCCTGCGTTGCTCCACCGACCACCACAACGTCCTCGTCCAGAAGGCCCCCATCTCCTTCCTCCACCACACCTCCTGGCAGGTGGACGACGTGGACGAGGTCGGACGCGGCGCCACCCGGATGCTGGAGGGCCACCCCGAGCGCCATGTGTGGGGTCTGGGCCGCCACCAGCTGGGGTCGAACTTCTTCTGGTATCTCAAGGACCCGGCCGGCAACTTCTCCGAGTACTACTCCGACATGGACTGCATCGTCGACGACCAGCTGTGGACCCCCGGCATGTGGGAGGACGCCCGCATCGCCCTGTACAACTGGGGCCCGCCCGTCCCGCCGTCCTTCATCCGCCCCGAGGACCTCGCCGCACTGATGACCGGCGCGCACGACGCCGGCTGAGAACGAACGCAAGAAGAAGTGGAAGCACCAATGCGCACCTCTCCCCGTGGCCTCGCCGCGGAGGTCTACGACGTGCTGGTCGTCGGCGCCGGTCCGGTCGGGCTGGCCACGGCCGTCCAGGTGGCCACCCGAGGCTGGCGGGTCGGCGTCGTCGAACGCTGGCCGCAGCCCTACCCGCTGCCGCGCGCGGTCGTCTTCGACCACGAGGCCGGCCGTATCCTGGCGTCCTTGGGGCTGGACATGGCCGCCATCAGTGAACCCGCCATCGAGTACGAGTGGCGCAACGGAGAGGGTCAGAAACTCCTCCGTTTCGACTTCTCGGACACCAGCCACTCCGGCTGGCCCAGCGCGAGCGCCTTCAACCAGCCCACAGTGGAAGCGGCCCTGCAGGAGCGCGTCCGGTCGCTGCCGGGGATCGACGTCCTGCGCGGCTGGGAAGCCGTCAGCGTCCAGGAGAGCGCCACGGCCGTGGACGTCACTGTGGCGGAGACCTCGGGAGAGGAGCCCCTGCTTCGTGACGGAGTACGCGCGCAGCGCACCCTCAGGGCCACGTACGTCATCGGCTGCGACGGCGCCAACAGTTTCATCCGGTCCTGCATGCAGACCTCGGTCACCGACCTCGGCTTCAACTTCGACTGGCTGGTCCTCGACGTCATACCCCATGACAAGGACCGCGACTGGACGCCACGGAACCTGCAGATCTGCGACCCGTTCCGGCCGACCACCGCGGTGGTCGGCGGCCCGGGCCGCCGTCGCTGGGAGTTCATGCGCCTGCCCGGCGAGACCATGGAAGAGCTCAACCGGATCGAGACCGCCTGGAAGCTGCTTGAGCCGTGGGACCTGCACCCGGGTAACGCCACCATGGAGCGGCACACGGTCTACACCTTCCGGGCGCGGTGGGCGGACAACTGGCGCGAGGGCCGTCTGCTGCTGGCCGGGGACGCGGCCCACCAGATGCCGCCGTTCGCCGGGCAGGGCCTGTGCTCGGGCCTCCGTGACGCCATCAACCTGAGCTGGAAGCTCGACCTGGTGCTGTCCGGAAAGGCCGACGAGGCACTGCTGGACACCTACACCACCGAACGAAGCCACCATCTGCAGCACGCGATGCAGGCGTCTGTGCACCTGGGGAGGGTCATCTGCGAGCCGGACCCGGCCGCGGCCGCCGAGCGCGACGCCCGCATGCTCGCCGACGCGCAGGCCGCCCGCGTACAAGAAGGAGACCCGTTCCTGCAGACCTTCGTCGACGGACTGCTGGACATCGACCCCACCGGCGCCCGGGCGCAGCCGACCGGGCATCTCAGCCGGCAGGGGCGGGTGCAGTTCAGGGGCCGTACCGGCCTGTTCGACCAGACCGTCGGGATCGGGTTCACCCTGCTCACCACCGGTGATCCGCGTGACGGGCTCGACGAGGACACTCTGGCGTGGTGTGACGAGGTCGGGCTGCGCCTGCTGAGGATCACCGACGAACCGGCGGCGAACGGCCCCGACGACGTCGTCGATCTCGACGGCACGTACCTGGCCGACCTGGCCCGTACCGGCCTTGAGGCCGCGCTGGTGCGCCCCGACTTCTACGTCTTCGGCGGCGCCAAGAGTACGGCCGACGTCCCGCGTCTGGTGGACTCGCTGCGCGGCCGGCTCAGGACGGTACCCGCCCCGGAGCCCACCGCCTGAGCCGCCGGCGGCACAGCCGGTGCCCAGGGCCGGCCTCTCCGAGGACGGCCACGCGTGACACGGTCGGCGCTGCGCGCGCCGCCCCGTGCCGCCGCGCGCAGTGAACAAGCCCGGCCGGAGAACAGGTGCGACCCTCCCGGCCGGGCAGAGCGCCCCCTGCCGCCGACCGCACGGCGGCGCAGCCGGCGGTGGCGCCGCCGCCCAACTCGCCGGAGATATCCTCTGACCTGAGGGGATGCGGTGAGTGGCCTGCTCGCCCGCCTCCCCGGTGACGGAGGGACGTACAGAGTAGTGACGGGACAGTGGATCCAATGGTTGCGGCCGGATCCCGACCGCCCCAGCGAGTCCGTCGTGTCGGCGGCGGAGCTGGCCGCGGCACGCACTGAGCTTGGCCCGGCCCAGGTCGAGTGGGCGCTCCAGAGTGCCGACGCCATCGCGGAGGACGTCCTCAGGAAGGTGCCCGAGCACGGTGGTAGTCCCGCCGCCGTGACCACCCTGCGACGAGTGGCGCAGTCCACGGTGCTGACGGGCCTGCGCCTGATGGCGTCCGACTTCAAGGAGCCCATCTCCACCCTCAGCGAGGATGCGCTGGAAGGGTGCCGGGAGTTCGCGCGCCGCGGAATCCCGCTGGAGCTCATCCTGCGGGGAGTGCGTCTCGGGCACGCGCGGCTGGCGCACGGCATGGCACTGGCAGTCGAGGCACATGTCGAAGCCGACCAGCGCATGGCCGAGATGCGCCCGATCGAGGAGCTGCTGTTCACCTACGTCGACGCCCATTCGAGCGTGATGGCCGAGGAGTACATCGCCGAACGGGACCGCTGGCGCGGCAGTGACGAAGCCGCCCGCCGCGCTGTCATCGACGAACTGCTGGCCGGCCGCCCGGTCGACCAGGAGACCGCCGCGAGCCGTCTGCGGTACGACCTGTCCCGCACCCATGTGGCCGCGGTGTTGTGGGGCGACGACACCGCCACCGCGGCGCCTGCCGCGGAACGGCTGTACCACGCGGCCTCCAGCATGGCCCGAGCCCTGGAAGCGTCCAGGACGCTCATCATCCCGGCCCATGGGAACAGTGTGTGGGCGTGGTTCGCCGTCACCGGCGAGAACGCCGAACACCCCGTCCGGCACCTGCGCAGCTCCCTGCCCGAGCCGACGGGGGTGCGTGCGGCACTCGGCCCGCCCGCGCCAGGGCCTCGCGGCATGCGCCGCAGCCATCTCGGAGCGCTGCAGGCACAACGGATGGCCTTGCACAGTACGGATTCCTGCCTCTGCGACTACCAGGACATCCGCCTTGCGGCCCTCGTCACGGCCGACTCCGAACACGCCCGCTGGTTCGTACAGGAGGTGCTCGGGCCGCTGGCCTCCGAGGGAGCCCGGCTGCGGGAGCTGCGCGAAACCCTGCGCATCTACCTCGCCGAAGAGCGCAGCCTCCGCACCGCGGCCGAACGTCTGCACATCGCCCGCAACACCGTCACCTACCGCGTCAAACGTGCGGAGGAACTGCTGCCAGCACCCACCGCAGCCGGCGGCTCACTGGAACTGCGCGTAGCGCTCGAAATCACGGCTGCCTGGGAAAACGGCACGTCGGCCAGTGGCTGACCTGCGTGGTGATCGCACGAGGGGACCAAGTGGCCTTGCGGGCCGGGCGGCATGTTCGTGGTGGCGGCGACCAAGGCCACGCGGACCATCTCGCCGTAGCGGCGCGGTCGGCGCGAGTGGCGTCCTTCAGGCTCTCCAGCTCGCGCGGATCGGCAGCTCGCAACCGGGCGCCAGGGTGGCCAGGACTCGGACGGTCGCGTCCCAAGCGTCCGTCACAGCCGCCTCGGGCGGGAAACGGGCGCCGGTGCTCGGGAGAGCACCGGCGCCCACGGCATGGCACCTCTCACCTCTACCCCGGCCGGCTCGGATCGCTCGGACTCCGGGTCCTACGCGACCAGGCGGCGGCAGTGCCGTCAGGCCCAGGCGACGGCGTCCTCGACGGACACGCGGGGCAGGCGCGGGAACCACGGGTCGGCACCGGGGTGACCGATGTTGACCACCAGATGCGAGCGCCAGCTGGTGCCGGCGAAGAACTCCCCGTCCACGCCGGCTCGATCGAAGCCCGCCATGGGACCGGCCGCGAGGCCCGCCGCGCGCACCGCGAGCAGGAACACCCCCGTCTGCAGCGCCGAGTTGTAGGCCGCGAGGACCTCGCGCTTCTCGGTCTGGTCGGCGAACGCCGCTCGCAGCATCTCGCCGCGGGCCGGGAAGACCGTCGGCATCTGCTCGTGGAAGTCGACGTCGTAAGCCAGGACGGCCACGGCCGGCGCCTGAAGCGTCTTGGCCCTGTTGCCCTCGTCGAGATGCCGGACCAGTCGCTCCTTGCCCTCGCGGGTGCGCACGAAGAGCACCCGCAGCGGCTGGCCGTTGGCGGCGCTGGGCGACCAGCGTGCGAGTTCCCAGATCATGGCGAGTTCGTCGTCGGTGACGGCAACCTCGGCGAAGGTGTTCGCGGTGCGGGCCTCGGTGAACAGCAGCTTCTGCCCGGCGTCGTCAAGGACGTCGAGGGCCTGCGGTACCTGGTCGGTGATGCTCACGGTTTCTCTCTTACTTCGGTGTTGCGGATGGTGTGGTGCCGGGGCGGGGTCTCCGCCCCAGCGCCACTCGGGCGGGACAGGGTCTGTGGAGCCAAGTCCCTGGCCGAGGTCATGTGAGGTGTGGACCGCGTGCTCCGCTCCACGCCCAAGCTGGCGTAGAAGTCGATGAGTTCGGGGTTGTCGACCGCCGCGGGGTTGAGGACCTGCCCGGCGGGGGCGCCTTGGAGTAGGCGTTTGACGGGAACCTCGAGCTTCTTGCCGGTCTTCGTGTGCGGGATGGCCGGCACGGCGAGGATCTCGTCCGGGACGTGGCGGGGCGAGGCGCCGGTGCGGATGGCGTCGCGGATCTTCTCGCACACGGACTCGTCCAGACCGACCCCGTCGGCGAGGACCACGAAGAGCGGCATCCAGTAGCCGCCGTCGGGTTCCTCCGCACCGATGACGAGGGCCTCGGTGATCTCGGGGAGGCGTTCGACGATGTCGTGGATGTCGGCGCTTCCCAGGCGTACGCCGTTGCGGTTGAGGGTGGCGTCGGAGCGGCCGTGCACGATCACCGATCCGTGGGAGGTGTGGGTGATCCAGTCGCCGTGCCGCCACACGCCCGGGTAGGCGGTGAAGTAGGCGTCGCGGTAGCGGCTTTCGTCGGGGTCGTTCCAGAAGTACAAGGGCATCGACGGCATCGGGCGCGTGACGACCAGTTCGCCGACCTCATCGACGACCGGCCGTCCCGCGCTGTCGTACGCCGCGAGCGCCACGCCGAGGTTGGGGGCCGACAGCTCGCCCGCCCACACCGGGGTGGTGGGGGAGCTGCCGGCGAAGCCGGAGACGATGTCGGTGCCGCCGCTGGTGGAGGCCAGTTGGACGCCTGCGCCGACGTGGTCGCGGACCCAGGGATAGGCGGAGGCGGGCAGGGCGGAGCCGGTGCAGCCGATGACGCGGATCGCCGAAAGGTCGTGCACGGCGGGGTTGATGCCCAGTTTGGCCATGGCCAGCAGGTATTGGGGGCTGGTGCCGAAGACGGTGACCTTGTGGCGGGCCGCCAGCTCCCACAGGACGTCCGGGCGTGCCACCGGGGCGGGGCTGCCGTCGTAGGTGCAGGTGGTGGCGCCGGTCAGCAGGGTGGAGACGATCAGGTTCCACATCATCCAGTGGGTGGTGGTGTACCAGAGCAGGCGGTCTCCGACGCCCAGGTCGCAGTGCAGGCCGAGGGTCTTGAGGTGTTCCAGCAGGACGCCTCCGTGCCCGTGGACGATGCCTTTGGGCAGGCCGGTGGTGCCGGAGGAGAAGACGATCCACAGCGGGTGGTCGAACGGAACCGGCGTGAGGGTGAGGTATTCGGTGCGGGTGGCGGCGTCTTCCCAGGGCACCGTCAGGCCGGTGTGCTGGGTCTCGGGCCAGGTGAGGCCGAGGTGGTCGACGAGGACCGTGGCCTTCAGGGACGGAAGGGCGTCGGCGAGGTCGAGGGAGGCTGCGCGGCGGTCGTGGCGGGTGTCGTTGAAGAGGTAGCCGTCCGCGGTGATGAGAACGGTCGGTTTCAGTTGTGCGAAGCGGTCGGCTGCCGCCTTGGGGGCGTAGTCCTGGCCGCACACGGACCACACCGCGCCCAGGCTGGCGGTGGCGAGGAAGGCGATGACGGCGTGGGGGGTGTTGGGCAGGTAGCCGACCACCCGGTCGCCTTGTCCGACGCCCAGGTCGCGCAAGGTGGCCGCGACGGAGGCGACCTGGGCGCGGAGCTGTCGGCCGGTGATCTCGTAGCCGGCTCCTGTCTCGTCCAGTGCGGTGATCGCGGGGGCGTCCGGGTGCAGGTTGCGCAGGGCGTGATGGGTGTAGTTGAGGGTGGCGCCGGCGAACCAGCGGGCGCCGGGCATGGTCTCCTCGGCCAGCACTCGCTCGTAGGGAGTCTCCGCGTCGATGTCGAAGTACTCCCACACCGCCGCCCAGAACCCTTCCAGGTCGGTGACGGACCAGTGGTGCAGGGCCTGGTAGTCGCCGGGGTCCTGGATGCCTTCGGCGCTCTGGTGCCGGGCGGCCCAGCGGGCGAAGTCCGCGATGCGGCTGTGCGCGGCCGAGTTCGGGTCGGGAGTGAAGAAGGGTTCCGGAGACGGCGCGAGGTGCGGGGTGGTCATGGTGTGGTGCTCCTGGTCAGGGGACGGGCCGGGCGTCGGCGGTACGGCGGGCCGTGTGCAGCAGGGCGGCCCAGGCGACGGTGTCCGTGAAGTCGCCGGTGCCGGCCGGGACGGTGTCCGTCACGACGCGGTCGGGGCGCAGCAGGACGGCGTCGGCCCGGCCGTGTGCCAGCCAGCGGGCCAGCGTGCCGTCGTCGTCCAGGTCGTCGACGTGGATCGTCTGGGCGTCCAGTGCCGTGGCCACTGCCGTCATCTGCGCCGTGGGCGGCACGGCGGTGAGGACGGCGAAGGAGTCCCCGAGGACGTCATCGAGGCGCACTCGCCCACCGTCATGCCGTACCCAGGGCTGGGGGCAGAAGGTGCCGGCCAGCACGCGGCCGGTCAGCCTGGGGCGGCGCCGTACGAGTGGGCCGGCGGCCAGGGCGGGGCTGAGGTCACGGCTCACCGCCTCGGTCACGCCGGGGATGCGACAGACCGCGCCCACCACGGCCCGGCGGAACGCCGCAGCGCGGTCCTGTCCGCCGGTCATGGCCCAGCCGACGGCCACCGCCACGCGGATCGCATGGCGGGCGTGCGGCTTGCGCTCAAGCTCGTAGGTGTCCAGCAGGTCCTCGGGTGCACCCTGTCGGAGCACGCGGGCGAGCTTCCAGGTGAGGTTGTAGGCATCGCGCAGGCCGGAGCACAGACCCTGCCCGACGAAGGGCGGGGTCAGGTGGGCGGCGTCGCCCAGCAGGAAGACATGCCCCGTGCGCCACCGGTCGGCGAGACGGGCCTGGAAGGTGTACTGCGCCTGCCGTATCACCTCGAAGTCGTCGCCCTGCGAGGCCGGCAGGTCCACCCAGGGGGCGACCAGTTCACGCAGGCGCTCCCATCCGTCCGGGCCGTCCAGGTTCTCGTCGTCGGCCAGCCGGAACTCCCAGCGGTAGCGGTCCTCGCTGACGCGCATGAAGGTGGCCGGCCGGGTAGGGCAGCAGATCTGCTCGGCGCCTTCCCAGGTCCGCACCGACCGGCTGGTGCGCACGTCGATGACCCGCCAGCTCTCCTGGAAGTGCAGATCCTCCCAGACGGCGCCGATGGCCTCACGGGTGAGACTGCCCGCACCGTCGCAACCGAGGACGGCATCGGCCCACAGGTGCTCCTCCTCGTCACTGCCGCCACGCCGGAAGGTGACCCGGACGGCACCCGTCGGATCGTCGGGTGCGCCGGTGTTCGGCGTGTCGGACTGGGTGACGGAGACGACCTCCACCCCGCTCCACAGCTCGCATTCCGGGCGGCGCGCCAAGGCGTCCCGCAGCAGGCGTTCCAGCTCGGGCTGGTTGAACATGCTCAACTGCGGGAAGCCGTGGAGTCCGTCCATGACCCGCGGGAATTCGGCGATCACTCGGCGCCGGGCGTCCAGCAGCCGCAGTCCGGGCGCCGGGCGGGCCAGAGCGGCGAATTTCTCGTGGACACCGACGCTCTGCAGGATCCGGCGGATCTCGTCGTCCACGACGACTGCGCGGGGCAGGGGGTAGATGTCCCGGTGGCGTTCGAGGATCAAGCTGGGCACTCCGTGCCGGGCGAGCAGGAGGGCTGCCGTGACCCCGACGGGTCCCCCACCGATGATCACCACCGGTCGCCGGGATGCGGCCTTCATACGGCGTCCGTAACGGGGGTCCGCTGCTCGCCGAGGTCGATGCGTCCATCCGGGGTGGCGATCGTGGCGGTGATGAGGTCACCGCTGTGCAGGTACTTGGGGTTCTTGGCCTGGCCCTTGAAGAATGCCTTCCACTTCAGTGCGGGTGGCAGCAGGGCGGCGATCTTCTCGGCCGCCTTGGGCGGGGCCTTCAGGGCTGTACCGCCGGGTGTGCCGGTGAGCAGCAGGTCGCCCGGGTCGAGAGTCTGGAAGCGGGCGAGCAGGGTGAGAGCCTGCGCCGGTCGTACGATCATGTCGGCAAGAGTGCGGTCCTGGCGCGGTACGCCGTTGACGTTCAGCCGGAGCCGCAGGTCGATCAGGCGGGCGAAGTCCTCGGGCTCCAGCAGGGCCAGGTACGGCCCCGTCGGGGTGAAGGTCGGGTAGGACTTGCTCTCGTAGAACTGGGTCTTGGTCAGCTGGACGTCGCGGGCGCTGACGTCGTTGGTGAGGACGAGCCCGGCGACGTACGAAGGCAGGTCCCGCTCCTCCAGGACGGTGCCCACGGGCAGCGGCGCGCCCATGACGAGGCCGAGTTCCACCTCGTAGTCGAGGAAGTTCACGTGCGCCGGGCGAACGATCGTGTCATGGGGGCCGCTGACCGAGCCGGACGCCTTGCGGAAGAAGGTGGGCGGGACGTCGCCGCTGAAGCCCGAATCCTTGGCATGGCTGCGGTAGTTGACCATCTGAGCGACCACCCGGCAGGGGGCGGTGACCGGAGGCAGCGGCACCAGGTCGGCCACGGGCGTACCGCTGTCGCCGGAGGCAGCGGCCTCGCGGACCGCGTCCCGGTCGGCGAGCAGCTCGGCGGTGGTGACCGCCTTGGTCTCGATGCGGACGGCGTGTGCGTCCCGGACGACCCACCAGCCGCCGGTTGTGCGCAGAACGTTGGTGCTCATGAGCTCATCGCTTTCATCAGGCCCAGCAGGCGTGCGGGGTCGAGTTCGTTGTCGTCGCGCAGGGCCGTCATGACCTCGCGGAGCTTGGCGGGGGAGGGGTTGGTGCCCAGGAAGTCGCGGGTGACGGGCGGGCCCCACTGGGCCAGGCCGCTCGCCGACATGGGCGCCCAGCCGGGTTCGAGGTCGCAGGAGAACAGGTCGCCGTCGGCGAAGTGCTCCAGCATGAAGCGGTCGGGGTCGCGCCAGTAGTCGAAGAGCTGGCTGCCCTGGATGTGCCGGCCGATGCCCCAGCTGCGCCGGTAGCCGCGCTCGGCCAGGTACTCACCGCCGGTGGCGATCGCGTCGAGATCGGTGACCTGGTAGGCGGAGTGGACGTAGCCGGTGCCGGGCCCCAGGTGCAGGGCGAGGGTGTGGTGGTCCACGGGGACGCTGCCCTGGTCGCAGCGGATGAACGCCATGGTCGGCCCGCGCTCGCGCTGCCCGTCCAGGAACAGGAAGTCGGACACGATCATCCCGAGGGTGTCCAGGTACCAGTCCAGGGCCCGCGTGAACACCCGGGTCTCCAGCACCACGTGACCGAGCCGCTGGATGCGCGAGGGCTCGCGGGGCGGGCGCTGGGTGGTGTTCGTACGGCGGGGTTCCGTGCCGGTGTTGAGGAGCAGCGGCGGCTGCTCGGGCAGCGCGGGCAGCTGCTCGGCGCAGTGCACGACCCGGACCGGGAAACCGGAAGGGTCGAGCAGGGCGACCGCCTGTCCGCCACCGGGTACGTCGATGTCACGGACGTCACTGCCGGTCGTGCGGGCCAGCCGGTCGAGGTCGGCCCGCTCGGCGGCGCGGAACGCCGGCCCTGTGAAGCGGGACGCCTGCCCACGCCGGATGACCATGCACGGGGAGCCCGCGAAGGTGCCCCGCAGCCACAGTTCCCGCTCGGTGCGGGCGGCGGTCGCGAACCCGAAGTCGCGGGCGAACACCTCGGCCCGGTCCAGGTCCGGCTTCTCGAACTCCAGCCAGGCCAGGTCCGCCACCTTGATCACGGGATTCCGGGACCGCCCGGGGTGCTCGCCGCGCAGGGCGCCCAGCTCGCTGTGGAGATCTTGGTGGGGCGTCAGAGGACCGCCCTTGTTGACGGAGATGTGGGACATCGTGCCCTCCAAGCAACACTGCCGTAATGAGGAAATCATCAACTCTGCCATTACTCGTCGTCAATAGAGCAGAACCGAAGAATTGATGGAATCGTCAGACGTGGCGATGTCATCGACACGGTTGTTAGACTCAGTGGTATGCCGACGTCAGCCCCGCCCCGCAACCGTTTCGAACGGCGCCGCTCCGAAACCCGTCAGGCCCTCGTCCGCGCAGCCCGGCAGATCCTCGCGGAGACCGGGGACACCAGCGCCAGCATCCAGGCCATCGCCGAGCGCGCGGACGTCGGTTTCGGCTCGTTCTACAACCACTTCGAGTCCAAGACGGAGCTGTTCGACGCCGCGGTGACGGACGCCCTGGAGGAGTTCGGCCAGGTCATCGACGAGCGCGTGCAGGGCATCGACGACCCCGCCGAGCTCGTCGCCGCGGGTTTCCGCCTCGCCGCACGGATGGCGGACTCACACCCCGAACTCATGCGGATCCTGCGCGACCGCGGCCTGGCCCACGTCCACTCCGATCGCGGCCTGTCCCCACGAGCGCTTCGTGATCTGCAGCGCGGCATCGCCTCGGGCCGCTTCACCGGCACCGACCCGACCACGGCCCTGTCCGCTCTGGGCGGGACCCTGCTGTCCCTGGTGGCGCTGCGGCTGGACCGCCCCGAGCTCGACGGCGACGAGGCCGCCTCCGACCTGGCCGCGATGGTCCTGCGCATGCTGGGCCTTTCCCCGGAGGACGCGCACGAGGTCACCCGGCGCCCGCTGCCCGATCTCGCCTGAGGGTCCGGCGCGTTTGTGGCGCCGCCGTTGGCAAAGAAGCATTTCGATCTCACCGTCGAGACCCTCGGCCGCCTGAAGGACACATCAGGGTTCGGCCTGTTGCCCCGTTGCTGGGTCGTCGAACGCTCCCGGGCCTGGACGATGAACGCCCTACCCTCATGCGAACGCCCGCCGTCATGCGAGAGACCACGAACGGCACATCCAGCATTCGGGGACCGTGGCCACAACGAGGCCCCGCCGTCTGCGGCGCGAGCGCCCGCCTGCTCTGCGGTATGCGCGGCGGTGCGGGAGCCCTCCCGTGCGCGTCGGGCGGCACGGCGCCAGCGCCGCCCGACGCGCACCGACGGGCGCGCTTGGTCACCCCCTGGAGGTGCTCCAGTGTTCCTCGAGCGCGGCGGCGACCTCGGCCGGCTTCTGGATCGGCGTCCAGTGGCTGCTGTCCAGCCTCAGAAAACGGGTGGCGCGCACGGACGCAGCCATCTTCTCGCCGAACTCGACGGGGCAGACGGGGTCGAACGCCCCCCAGAACACCAGGGCCGGTTTGTCCAGGTCCGCCAGATCCGGTTCCCACTCCGCACCGACCGTCAATGCGGAACGGTACAGCTTGAGAATGCTGTCGCGCATGGTCTCGTCCACGCGGCCGGCCGTCTGTTCGGCCAGCTCAGCCGGGATCTGGAGGTTGTCGGTCAGGTCCTTGGCGAACGCGGTGGCGTCGTACTCCTTGGCCCAGCGGTCGCCGGCGACCGGGTCCTGCCACAGCTTGGCCAGCGGATGCCAGACGTACTCGGCGCTGACCGGACCGTTGCTGCCGGCCCACGTGCGGATCAGATCCGGCCGTACGGACGCCAGGCGTGCGGTGAGGAGGCAGCCCCAGTCATGGCCGACCAGGTCGACCGGCTCGCCGATTGCCTCCAACCGCTCGATGAGCCAGGAGACGTACTCCTCCTTGGTGCAGTGGAAGCCCTCGGGTCGCGGCGAACCGAAACCGGGAAGGTCCCAAGCCTCCACGTCGCTGCGGGTCAGGTCCTCGCGCACGCCGTCCCACACATGGTGGGTGTCGGGTACGCCGTGGATCAGAATGGCGGGCATGAATGAACTCCTACAAGGGTGAAACTTTCGGACAGAAGCGAAATAGCGACACGGGGAGGGCTTAAGACGCCGATGCCTCGTGCCACAGGCACGCGCCTTGGCGCCGACGTGGACGGGACCGAGTGGCACTGACCGTGCAGCGTGCGGTAACGGCTGTGGGCTGTCCGTCCGGATCGCCGGGCCCGCTCGCCCACCGCAGCCAGGCGGTCTTCCGCCATGTCATAGCCGCATCAGAGCCGCTTGCTCACGCAACACGGCTCGAACCCGGCGCGAGGCGATCTGCGGTGCTACGCCGGCGGCGACGAGGAACGCGGTCGCCGCGGCCTCACCCGTGGGGTCCGCCCAGGTGGAGGCGGAGTTTTCCTCGGCGAGGGCCAGCATCAGGGCTTCCAGCGCCTGGGCGAGGACAGGCGCGGGCACGTGATCTGCGAACACGCCGGCATGCTGGCCACGTCGTATGGTCGCGATGGCCTCTTCGCGGGCCGGTGCCAGGGTAGCGCGGATCGCCTCCTGTCCCCGATGGCGGCGGCCGAAGGAGATGAGCATGCGGTAGTGGTCGCCCACCGCCCATGCCGTCAGGGCCATCCGCGCCATTGCCTCCAGCGGATCAGCACTGGGGATACGGGTTGCGGCGAGAGCAGGCTGAAGCGCCTGGGCTGCTTCCTGTGTCAACTCGGCGATCAGCGCTTGCCGGTTGGCGAAGTGTCCGTAGAGGGTGCGCCGGGCGACGCCGGCCGCCTCAGAGATGCTGTCGAGACTCGCGTCGGGGTCGTCCCGCAGTTTCTGCCGAGCAACGGCGAGGATGCGACTGCGATAAGAGCGAGCGTCGCTGCGCTGCGGGGTGCGGCGCGGGGCGTCGGTCGTGTGCATGGCTCCATCTCCACGAGTTCTCGCTGGCGGGAAACCGTGGGCGCCGGTGCTCCCTCACGCACCGGCGCCCACTCACCCCTGCCCAGGGTGGCTTGGTGTCCTGCTGACGGGCGTCAGGGGACGAGGATGAGGCGGATCGGGTCGCCGATCTTGTTCTCCAGACGGCTGACCGCGTTGGCCGCGTCGATCAGCGGGATGTGGTCGGTGATGGAGGGGGCCAGGTCGAGACGGCCGGCCGCGGTCAGCTGCACCAGTTCGGAGACGGACTCGGGGCTGCCGCCGTAGTGGCCGCGGACCTGCTTCTGCAGGTAGTTGAAGGTCAGGCCCTCGGTGATGGTCAGCGGCCGGGGGGTGATGCCCACCAGGATCAGCGAGCCGCCCAGGCCGAGCACGGAGGCGGCCTGGTCGCGGACGGCGGGCACACCGGCGCAGTCGAAGGCGAAGTCCAGGCCCCGTCCGCCGGTGGCCGCGCGGACCTGGTCGGCGAAGTCGGGGGCCGCCGGGTCCAGCGCGAGGTCCGCGCCGAAGGCCAGCGCGCGCTCGCGGGCGCTGGGCAGCGGGTCGACGGCGATGATCGGGGCGGCGCCGACCAGGCGGGCGAGGCGTACGTTGTGTGCGCCGACGCCGCCCACGCCCCAGACGCCGACGGACTGGGCCGGACGGACGCCCGCGGTGGCGACGACGGCGGCGTAGGGGGTGGAGACCGCGTCGGGGATGATCGCCGCCTGGTCGAAGGGGAGACTGTCGGGGATGGGGATGAGGGTGTCCTCGCGGACGACCACGTACTCGGCCCAGCCGCCGTCGTAGTCGATGCCGGCGGTCAGCATCTGGGTGCAGGGCCGGCGGCGCACGCATCCGGCGCACGTGCCGCAGGTCTTGCCGGCCTCCAGGGTGACGCGGGTGCCGACCGGCAGCCCGCGCTTGAGGTCGGGGCCGAGTGTGTGGATGACGCCGGAGACCTCGTGGCCGACGGTGACCGTGTCGGAGGTGGCGAACAGCGGGACGAGGGAGCCGTCGAGCAGGTGGACGTCCGAGAGGCAGACGCCGGCGGCCTTCACCTCGACGAGGACCTCGCCCGGACCGGGTACGGGGATGGGGACCTCTTCCACGGCGAACTTCTTGCTGTCCAGGTGGAAGCGTCCGGCGAGCATGGTGTCCATGACGATCTGCTTTCTGTGAGCGGCACCGCCCGACGGTTCGGGACATCGGTGCCACAGGGTCTCTGCATGGCTTGTGGTGGCCGGGAGGCGTGCGGGGAGTGGCAGGACGGGGCCGCACGCCTCCCGGCGTCTTGGGGGATCAGGCGAAGACGTCCTGCTGGTAGCGCTCGTCCGCCTCCAGCTGGGCGAGCCACTGCTGGGCGGTCGCGTCGTCGCTGCCGGTCTTCTGGCGGTGGATGGCCGCGAGTGCCTCGCGGACAGCGGGTGCCATGCGGCGGCCGTCGCCGCAGACGTAGATGTACGCGCCGTCCTGGATGGCCTGCCAGACGGTGTCGGCGGCGTTCGCGATGGCGTTCTGCACGAACCGGGCCGGGTGGCCGGTCACCGCGGAGAAGGCGGTGTGGATCTGTGCGATCCCCGTCTGCTCCCAGTCCTGCATCTCCTGGCGGTAGAAGTAGTCGTGCTCCGGGTGGCGGCAGCCGACGAACACCTGCGACACGCCCACCTGGGTGCCGTTCGCGTGCTGCGTCGCCCGCTCCTCCAGGAATCCGCGCAGCGGTGCGATGCCGGTGCCGGGGCCGATGAGGATCAGCGGGGTGGCGGGGTCGGCGGGCGGTGCGAAGGTGGGGGAGGGGACGCGGACGTAGCCGTAGACGACGTCCCCGGGCTCGAGAGCCGCAATGTAGGCGGAGCAGGTGCCGCGGTACTGGCCGTCGCCGGACAGGGCCGGACCTTCCAGCAGGCCGACGGTCAGGCGCACATGGCGGGGGTTGGCCGACGGGGCGGAGGAGATGGAGTAGAAGCGCGGGCGGATCGGGCCCGTCATCTCCAGGAAGACCGCCAGCGGCAGTTCGACGGCCGGGAAGCGCTCCAGCAGGTTCAGCACCGAGATGCGCTTGCCGAGGATCTCCTTCTGGTAGCGCTCCTCGGCCTCCTGGGTGTCGGCGGTGTACGCCTGGAGCTGCGGCCGGGTCCACGGGCACTCGGTGTGCTCGGCGAGCGTCTGGATCTGGGAGCGGGTGGCCACGTCCTGGAGCTCCAGGAACTCGGTGAGCAGGATGCCGGCGGTGACCGGGGTGCCCACCGGCAGGTGCGTGCGGCCACCGGTCGGCATGTCGAGCCGGAGCACCTGGTCGTAGTCGACGCCGAGCCGCTTCAGTGCGCGCTCCACCAGGGCGAGTTCGTTCTTGGCGAAGACGGCCAGGTGGTTGCCGGTGTCGTAGGTGACGCCCTCGGGCAGCTCGACGGTGATGGACTTCGCGGACGGGCGCGGCGGCTCGATGCTGAAGTCCCAGAGGCCGGTGGCGTCCGCCACCAGCTCCTCGTTGGCCACCACCGTGAGCGGGTACGCCTGCTCGGAGACGATGGCGGGGCGCACGTCGGACTCGGTGAGCAGCTGTACCTGGTAGCGCGGGCCGCTGGCCTGGGAGGTGTCGGCGGCGTACTCCTCGGCCAGGGTGGCCCACAGGTTGTCCATCCAGCGCGTGGCCATGCCGTCGAAGTCACCGGCGGCGTCCGCGACGCCGCGCTCCACGATCGGGGTGGCTCCGGCGGCCAGCAGACCTTCCTCGATCCGCTTGGGGAATGCCTGGTAGGTGGCCACCCATTGGGTGTTGCCGGCCCCCAGCAGCGCGAACCGCACATCCTTCAGCGAGCCCTCGGGCAGCCCGGCGGCGAGCAGGTTGTCGAAGCGCTGGGCGTTGTCGGGGGCCTTGCCGTTGTAGCTGGCGGCGACGACGGCGAGCAGGCCCTCGGTGGGCAGGTTGTCGCCCAGTTCGTCCAGGCTCACCAGGGTGGTGCCGAAGCCGGAGCGCTCGCTGCGGTCGGCGATGGTGCGGGCCAGGTCCTCGCAGGAGCCGAGGCTGGAGCCGTAGGCGACGGTCAGGTTCACGCCGACACCGCTGACCTGCGCCTGCTCGTGGGCCTCGTCGCTGTCCAGGGCTGCGACGCTGAAGACGGCCCGCTCGTGCTCCTGACGCTGGCGCACCACCAGTTCGAAGTCGCCGGGCTTGCGGGTCAGCGCCTCGCGGACGTCCATCTTGTAGTCGGTGGTGTCGGAGAACTTGAACTTCTGCAGCACCAGCGCCAGGGCCAGCTTGGCCTCGGTGAGCGCGAACTGCCGGCCGATGCAGGCACGACGGCCGTTGCCGAACGGCTTGTAGGCGTGCTGGTGGTGCTGGGCGCGGTTCTCCGGCAGCCAGCGGTCGATGTCGAACTCCTCGGGGCGGTCCCACGCCTTGGGGTGCGTGTGGAGCGGCCCCATCAGCAGGTTCACCTTCGTGCCCGCCTTGAGTTCGTACTGGCCGCCGATGACGGTGTCCTCGATCGGGGCCTTCATGATCTGCGGGATGGGAGCCCACAGGCGCAGGGTCTCCTCCAGGATCCGCGGGATGACGTCCATCTTCATGATGGTGTCGTAGTCCGGCACCGTGTCGCCTGGCAGCATCCGGTCCACCTCGGCGTAGGCTTGGGCCAGCACGTGCGGGTTGCGCATCAGCGAGTACGTGGCGAACGCCAGCAGACCGCTGGTGGTCTCGTGGCCGGCGATCAGGAAGGTCACGACCTGGTCGCGGACGTTGTCGTCGTCCAGCGGCTTGCCGGTCTCCGGGTCGGTGGCCTCCAGCATCAGGCCCAGCAGGTCGTCCTCACCGCTGGACTTCCCCTGACGGCGCTCCTTGATCACATTTTCGACCAGGTCCCGCATCAGCTGGATGTTCTCGTGGTACCGCTTGTCGTCGTCCACCCGCAGCGCGGTCATCGACGGCAGCTCCTGCGTGCGCCGCATCGACTCGGTCAGCGCTTCGAGGATCGCTTGGAGGAAGGGGTGCAGCTGCTCCTTCTCGAAGGAGTCGAACCGGTAGCCGAACCCGGACAGGGCGATGGTGTCCAGGGTGAGCCGGGTGTAGTCGTCGGTGATCTTGACCGGCTGGCCCTCTCGGCTCTCCCACTTGCCGACCAGGTTCTGGGCGATCTCCAGCATCTGGCCGAAGTAGCCCTTCATGGCCCGCTGGCTGAACGCCGGCATGAGGATCCGGTGCGCCATACCCCAGACCTCTTCGTCGTCGGCGGCCGTGAACAGGCCGGTGCCGGTGTAGTCCCGGACGTGAGTCAGCGGCGCGAAGATCGACTTGCCGAAACGGGTCTCGTCGGAGACCTCGGTGATCAGGTCCGGGTCGTAGACGAAGACGTTCTCCTGGCCGGCGAGGTCCACGCTATAGATGCCCTCGGGGAACTGCTTGGACTGCTCGGCGAAGTACGCCACCGGGTTAGTGTCGGGTATCTGCGGCTGGCCCAGAATCGGGATCCCGTGCGGGGACCGGATGGGGCGAAGGTCGTTCGCGGAGTGCGTGGTCATGTCTTGCTCCTCTGCGTGGAGGGGTGGGCAAGGGCGCGCTGCGCAGGTCGATGCCGTGGCGCCGTACGGAAACATACGCCGTATGGAATAGAACCATACGCGGTACGGAAAGCAAGGTGCAACTCGGACGGAGGTGCGACCGTTGTGGCGACGATCAGTCCCATACGGTGTATGGAACTGATATCGTACGTGGTATGGAAAAACCGAGGCGTCCCCCGCGGGGCACAAGGAAGAGAGACGTGCCTCTGACCGAGGCCGGGATCTATGCCGCCGCCCTGCGGCTGATCGACGCGGACGGTGTCGAGGCGCTCACCATGCGCAAGCTTGCGACCGTGCTCGACGCGAACCCGATGTCGCTGTACCACCACGTGCCGAACAAGGAAGCGGTGCTGCGCGGCGTGACGAGAATGGTCGGAGCCCAGTTCCGCACCGTGACGCTCGAGGACGCCCCCTGGCAGGAGCGCATCCGTCTGCTCGCAACGGACTTCCGGACCCTGGCACACCGTCACCCCAAGCTGATGGCCTACTCGTTCAGCCACCAGCCCGACTTCATCCAGCCCGACGACCCCTTCTGGACCGCGCTCACCACGATCGTGGCGGCCGCCGGCGTACCGCGGTCGAAGGCCCCGGAGATCGCCGCGCTGATCGCCGCCGTCGTCATCGGTGTCCTCGCCGCCGAACTCAACGGCTCGCTCCACCAGTGGTCGACCCTCAAGCCCTCCGGCTTTGACGACGGTGAGGACGGGGAAGGAGATGCAGATCCTGGCTCTGCGGACGTAGTTCCTGAAGCCCCTGACCAGGACCACATGTTCCGCCTCGTGATGGACACGCTGATCACGGGTCTGGAAAGCCGGCTCACCGGCGATCGTGAAGGCCGGGGCGCCGGCCTTTGAGTCAATCCTCCTGAGGCGCTTCGCCCCAGGCGCCGGCCCCTGAGCCGCGTCCGCAGACGGGCGATCTCAGGCTTCGACCTGCGGGAGCCACCCCCCGTCACATCGGGGTACACCGCCCGGCGGGGTGGCTCCACAGCCTCCGCACGGCAGCTGCACCGACGCGTGACCGTGGAATGACCAGGGTCGTCGGCTTGTTCCCGATCTCCCTCCCGAAGCGTGAGATCGCCGGCCTCGTCGAGCCGCATTACCCGCGCCATCCGTTCACCGAGGCGGCCATGCCGCCCACTGCCGCCTGAGCGCGAGGTGGCGCCCCGTGCCGGATGAGCCGTACCTGATCTCGATCCGTTCCGTTCTTCTCTCTCTTCCGCCATCCCCATCCGCTGTTCGGAGGGCCGCCCCCATGTCCCAGAACGCCACCGCCGCTGCCCGCGGCGCCGAGACCGCACCCGTGAATGTGCCCGACCTGTCGCACCAGCGGCGCTGGTGGGTTCTGCTGGTCGTTTCGCTGTCCATGCTGATGGGTGTCCTCGACGGCACCATCGTGAACATCGCCCTGCCGTCCGCCCAGCACGACCTGGGCTTCTCGGACGCCGACCGGCAGTGGGTGGTCACCGCCTACGCGCTGGCCTTCGGCAGCCTGCTGCTGCTCGGCGGCCGCATCGCGGACCTGGCCGGTCAGAAGGTGACCTTCCTGGTGGGTCTGGTCGGCTTCGCGGCCGCTTCCGTGGTGGCAGGCGCGGCGAACGGCTTCGCCGTGCTCGTCATCGCGCGCGCCGTGCAGGGCCTGTTCGCCGCACTGCTGGCCCCGTCCGCCCTGTCGGTCCTGATGACCACCTTCACCGATCCGCGCGAACGGGCCAAAGCCTTCACCGTCGCGGGCTCGGTCGCCGGGGCCGGCGGAGCCATCGGCCTGATTCTCGGCGGCGTGCTGACCCAGTACCTGGACTGGCGCTGGACCATGTACGTCAACGTGATCTTCGCGGTGGTGGCGTTCGTCGGTGGGGCGGCCCTGCTGCACCGCACCCCGCGCGACACGTCCTCCAGGCTCGACGTCCCCGGCACCCTGTTGGCCTCCATCGGACTGTTCTGCCTGGTCTACGGGTTCTCGAACGCCGAAACCCGCGGCTGGGGTTCGTCGGCGACCTGGGGCATGCTGGCGGCCGGCGCCGCACTGGTTTCCGTCTTCGTGTGGTGGCAGAGCAGGGCGGCGTATCCGCTGCTGCCCCTGCGAGTCCTGCTGGACCGTAATCGCGGGGCGTCGTTCGCCGCCCTGTTCGTTACCGGCGCTGGCATGTTCGGCGTGTTCCTGTTCCTGACCTACTACCTGCAGCAGAGCCTCGGCTACAGCGCTCTGAACACCGGCTTCGCCTTCCTGCCCCTGATCGTGGCCTCGTCGTCCGCCTCCGCTGTGGCCAACAACGTCCTGGTGGCGCGCACAGGACCAAAGCCGGTGGTCCCGCTCGGCATGGCCATTGCGGCCGCCGGGCTGATCTGGATGACCAGGCTGGACCTGAACAGCGGCTACGTGACGCAGGTACTGCCGCAGCTGGTGCTCGTCGGCATAGGGCTCGGCACGGTCATCGCGCCCGCCATGAGCCTGGCGACCTCCGGCGTGGCGGCAACCGATGCCGGCGTCGCGTCGGCCGCCGTCAACACGCTGCAGCAGATAGGCGGTTCCATCGGTATCGCCTTGCTCAGCACGATGGCATCCGACGCTGCCACCGGCTACCTCTCCGGCCGCGATCCCAAGGACCCGGGCGTCCTGGCCCAGGCCGGCCTCGCGGGCTATTCCACGGCCTACCGGTGGTCGGCGGCCGTCTTCCTCACCGGCCTGGTCGTCACCGCCTTCCTCTACCGCCGGGGTGTGCCCCGGCAGAGCGAGAACGCCGCACCTGTCGTGCACATGTAGGCGGCCAGGTACCGCCCAAGGATCCACCCTGTACCACCGGGCCGGACGCTCAGAGGGCGTGCCCGACGAGCTTGCTCTGAGCCGGCCACGGCCGATGCTGGACGAAGGAACGGTCGTGAGCAAGTGGGTCTGACGTCCGCGGTCGTTACGGCAGCACCGCGGTCCGGGTCGCCGGGGCGGCTCTGCCGTCAGCCGGAGGAGCCGCGGCTGATCCGCCACAGCGTTCTGGTCTGCGAGGTCACCGACTCCGGTAGCACCCGGCCTCGACCCAGCACGGAGTCGAGCAGGTCGACCGTGACGAGGTCGGCGAAATCCTCGGTGGCGAGGTCCGCCAGCTCTTGGGCTGTGCGGGCGATGTCCAACGTGGTGCCGATGCGCCTGCCCGCCTCGTTCGCCAACGACAGCCGCCACTGCAGCCGCCGGTCCCGTTCCCGCTGGTAGACCGCCACACCCTGCTCCGACATGCGATCGACGTACCCGCCCATCGACGCGATCAGCTTTCGCGTCGCCGCACTGATCAATTGGGCGTCGTCGGTCAGCTGGGGCATCTCTTCGAGTAGCCGGTCGAGCATGACACCTTGCCCCAGCCGGAAGGACCGCAGCATCACGCTGACGGGTGTCCCGTGCCGAGCAAGGCGGCGCGCGGTCCGGGTCTGCGGCCGGCGTTTCGATCTGGTCCGGCTCGGTGCCGTGTACCAGGCCGGCCAATGCCGCGAGAACGTGTTCGGTGACGTTCTGTGCCGTCATGCGGGCTACGTGGGGGTCTTCCCAGACCTCGGGGACTCCACGCTACAGGTACCGCTCGACGTCATGGATCAGCCGGTCCGCCCGCAGGCTGACCTCACGCGTGGCACGGGACACCGGGCTGTCCGCGGGGGAGTCCACAAGACGACGTTACGCTGCACCGGGGTGTACGGCGCGTCAGGGTCAGGGGAGCTGGGCCCAGCGTGCGCACGGTCGGCGTTGATGCCGCTCACGCAAGCGCGATCTCTTCCTCGGGCAGCGCCCGTCCCAGTAGCCGTCCACGAGTCGAGCAGTTCAGCAGGCTCGGCCAGCACTCCGGCTGACCGCTCCGTCCCTGCGGCAGAGCCTGCCGATGAGTGGCGAGCGACGGGGGGCGGGAAGGTGGGCGATGCTACGCAGGTAGCGGGTTGTCGCGTGGCGGCTGGTCTCACCGGGGCGGGTCGGCCGCGGAGTCGCGGTGAACGTCCTGACCGAGGCCGGCTTCGGCCTGGCCGCCCTCGGCGCCACGACTGCGGACATCCACTCACCCTGGCGGTGAACTCCGAGGCGCAGACGTCCGTGTGCCTGCCTCAGGTCGCACCATGCCAGGACTCACCCTTCGGCGAGGAGGTGCGCCAGCAAGCGGTCGAAGTCGCTGTGGCCGAGCTCGGCCCCTCGGGGCACCACTGCCTCCGTTTCCCGCAGGAACGCCTTGAACTCCTGCGCTGGGGCCTTGAGCAGGGCCGTACCGGACGGCGGGTTGAGGAGGATGTACACGTCGCGGCGGCCCTCCTCGCCGGCGGGCCATACGCGAACGTCCCCCTCGTCGGCGGGACCCTCCAGGCCGTCGATCAGCAAATCCCGCCCGATGATCCATTCCACCGGCTCGTCGCTGTTGACACCGGTGGTGAATGCGGCATGGACCACATAGGGATCACTCGGCTCGTACCGCAGATTCATGATCATGGGCAAGGACGTCGCATGAACGCCGACAAGCTTCACAGGCAGCCCCTGGATCACAGTTCTCAATGATTTCATGGGGTCTTACTCCTGGTGCTCCGAGTCATCGGGGGAGGGCCGTCGAAAGGGCTGTCGCCGGATTCAAAGGGGCTGCACGGACGGGGTTACTGCGAGGGGCCGGTGGCTATCGGCACGAGGACACCCGCAGGAGCAGTTCTTCGTGCCGTCGCAAGGGCGCCCCGGTCCCCACCTCGACGCCGGCCGCGGTTGCCGGGGCCGGGTCACGCGGGGTAGAGCCGTCCTTGGACCGGAACGGCATGCTCTCCGAATCCGGACGAGACGCACATGACCACACAGGTGCCCTGCTCATGGGTCGGTGTCGATGCCGGCAAGGGCCACCACTGGTGGTTCGCCATCGACGACACCCGAACCACCATCGCAGGGCCGCCGGATACCGGCCCTTCCGGCCGCGTCACTCGTCGCAGGCTGACCCGTCAGCGCAAGGGTGAGTCCACGGTGGGCGTCAGGAGGGTCTCGTCGAGGCCGACGATCTGGCTGATGTCGAATCCCTCCATGTCCGCGCGGAATTCAGGACTCGACAGGTATGCCTCCAGCCGTTCCCGCACGTCGTCGGCGTCCTTGTAGGAAACGAGGGCGTAGAGAGCCGGGGGGTGTCGCTTCCGGGCGCCGCGGGCACCGTCCAGACGCCGTGGGTGGTGATCCGGTGCTTGGCCATACCGGGAATGTGGTGCGCCCAGATCTTCTCGTAGGCGGCGAGCGCGTCGGAGCTGCGCAGGGTGTAGACGCGAAGCTGGTACTGGGGCATGACACTGGTTCCTTTACTTGTGAGCATGGATGGTCGGCGGTCAGCCTCGGGGGAGGAGGTGTGCCAGTTCGGCGTCCCAGTCGATGAGTCCGGACTCGGTCCCCCGAGGCACCAGAGCCTGGGTGTCCTGAAGGAAGGACGAGATGTCCCGCACGGGGACCTCGAGCAAGGCGGTGCCTCCGGAAGAACCGAGGGCGATGTAGATCGACTCGTCACCCCGCCCTGCGGCCGACCAGATCCGGACGTCCGCGTGACCTGCGGAACCCTCCAGACCGTCAGCCAGAAGATCCCGCCCCAGGACCCATTCGACCGGCTCGTCGCTGTGGACGAAAAAGGCGGCACGGACGACGTAGGGATCAGCAGGCTCGTACCGCAGCCGCATGCACAAGGGCTGTGAGTAGGCGCGCGAGACGACGAGCTGCGCGGTCACCGCCCGGACCACGGTCCTCGAGGACTCCATGGGCATTCACTCCAAGGGCACCCCCCTTGCCTCGGCTGCGCCCCGGCGCTCGTGGCGACAAGCACGCATCGAATCAGGAGGTGTTCAGCAGGGCCCGGGTGCCGGACAGCATCGGCGGACCGCGCGGGTCGTGGCGTCGCGGCAGTTGGGCGACGCGCGCCTGTGGCACGAGGTGGTGCCGCAGGCAGGTTCAGAGGGGAGCAGGGAGCAGGCCCTCGCTCGATCACCCGTCCGGGCGGCGGGCAGGGGACCGCTGATCCGTGACCAGCGGTCGCATCCCTGCCGCCGACAGGCATCAAGGCGAGGGGGACGGCCTGCGCTCAGGGGTACAGGCGGGACCCGTCCTACCGGTCACCGTGGTTCCGGTCGTACTGGTCCCAGCCGAGGTAGCCCCGGTCACGGCGGTTCCGGTCATGGTGGTCCCAGCCCCGGCCGTCGCTCTCGTAGCGGTTCCAGTCGAGCCGGTAGGACCTGTCGGACTTCCACTCGCGCCGCTCATCGTCCCAGCGGTAGCAGCGACCGTCGCGGCTGTGCCAGAGGGAGCCGGCAACATGGTCGTCGTGGTGCCAGCCATGCTCTCCGTCCCAGCAGTAGCCCTGCTCGATCAGGTAACCCACGCCGTGGTCCCAGCGGTAGTCGGTGAGGTTGACCTCGGCCGACCGCTGGACGTGCACAGAGGCGGGAGTCGCGGCCGAAGCGGTGCCCCCGGCACCGACAACGGCGACACCCGCGACCGCCACGGAGGAAACGGCGACAGCAATCCGCTTCGTGAGCTTCTTCATGATCTTTCCTTCCGGTTGGTGCGATCTGCATCAACGGCTGCTTGTGCAGGCGATGTGAGGCGCCTGGCGTTGTGTGGCGTTGTCCGTCAAGCAGTTCCATACGCTGTATGGAATCGCCCCGCCAGGATAACCATACGACGTACGGAAATGGGAGGGTGGTGACAGTGACTCGGGTCACCCGGGCCACCTGGTCGAAGGAGACGCACCTGAACGCTTCTCGGTAACTGGGGCGTCGTCGCCGGGAGTTCAACTCCTTCCCCCTCACCCTTCCGGCCCGAATACCAGCTCTCGATCACAAGGCATGCAGGGACTCGGCTCTGGCCCCATGCTGGAGAGGAGGGGGGTGTGACAGCGGAGGAAGAAGTGGTGGAGATGCGGACCGTTGTCGACCTCACACGCTGCCAGGGCTATGCGCAGTGTGTGTTCCTCGCGCCGGAGGTGTTCGAGCTGCACGGCGAGGAGGGGCTGCTGTACGCCACGGCCGTGCCCGACGATCAGGTGGAGCGTGTGCGCCAGGCCGCGGCCGCGTGTCCGGTGCAGGCGATCCTCCTGGGGGAAGAGGTGAGCACCGGTGCCCGGTGATTTGAAAGACGGCCGCATCGTCATCGTCGGCGCGTCGCTGGCCGGGCTGAGAGCAGCCGAGGCGCTGCGCGAGGAAGGGTTCACGGGTTCACTGACGGTGGTGGGGGACGAGCCCCATGCGCCCTACGACCGGCCGCCGCTGTCCAAGCAGGTGCTGCTGGGCCAGGCGACGGCGGACACCCTCGAGCTGCCGATGCGGCGGGATCCGGGTGCCGAGTGGCGCCTCGGCGTGCGCGCCACCGGTGTGGACCTGCTGGCGAAACGGGTGTCGCTCGAAGGCGGTGAGTCCCTGCCCTACGACCGGCTGCTGATCGCCACCGGGACCCGTGCGCGGCCCTGGCCCACCCCGGAGGAAGGGGCCCTGGATGGGGTGTTCACCCTGCGCACGCGTGAGGACGGCGCGGGGCTGGCCGAGCGGCTGGCCGCGAGGCCGGAGCGGGTGCTGGTGATCGGCGGAGGCTTCACCGGCTCGGAGATCGCCTCGGCCTGCCGGGAACTGGGGCTTGAGGTGACCGTCGCCGAACGCGGTCCCGCCCCCCTGGTGGGCGCGCTCGGCGGCACCCTGTCCAAGCTCGCGGCCGTCATGCAGCGCAACCACGGCGTGGACCTGCGCACCGGGGTGACGGTCACCGCCTTGAACGGCAACGGCAGCTTCACGGGCGCGCAGCTGTCCGACGGCAGCCGCGTCGAGGCGGACGTGTGCGTCGTGGCCCTGGGGGCGATCCGCAATGTGGAGTGGCTGGCGGAGTCGGGGCTGGCGGCGGGCCCGCGCGGCATTGCCTGCGACGCAGGCTGCCGGGCCTTCAACATGTACGGGATCGTCACCGACGATGTCTTCGTGGCCGGTGACGTCTCCCGCTTCCCCCACCCGCTGTTCGGCTACCAGATGCTGTCGCTGGAGCACTGGGGCAACGCGGTCGAGCAGGCCGAGGTGGCGGCCCACAACATGGTCAACCCCGGGCCGCTGCAGCGCCCGCACCTGGCCATCCCGGTCTTCTGGTCGACCCAGTTCGGGCTCAACATCAAGTCGGTGGGCGTGCCCACCTACTCCGACCACGTGGTCATCGCCCAGGGCTCCCTGGAGGCCCGCCGTCTGGCGATGGTCTACGGCTACCAGGGAAGGGTCACCGCAGCGGTCACCGTCGACATGGCCAAGGCGCTCGATTACTACCGGCACCTGATCGAGACCGCCGCTCCGTTCCCGCCGCCGCCCGGCGCGCAGGACCGTGCGATCGCGGCCGACGTCCCGATCCCCTCCGCCGTACCGGCCCCCTCCGTGCTGTCCCACGGCCCGACCGTCGCACTCACCGGTCACCTGCCCGACCGTCGGCTGACGGTGGTGTAGCCCCCATCACGCCCCCTGCGAGGAGCCGTCATGGACTCCGCGACCTTGCTGGCACGGATCACCGACTACGCCAGCCGTCCTAACCCCTACCCGTTGTACGCGGAACTTCGCGAGGCCGGTCCCGTGGTGCCGCAGGCCGACGGCAGCCACCTGATCGGCACCTACCACCACATCGCCGCGCTGCTCCACGACCCACGGATGAGTGCCGATCCCCGCACCCGCGGCGAGGCAACCCCCAAGCCGCCGTTCCTGCGGCTCGACGACCCCGAACACCACAGGCTGCGCACCCTCGCCATGCGGCCGTTCGGGCCCCCGCACAGCCCTGGCCGGGTCGACGGCATGCGCGGCGAGATCGACCGGATCACCCGGGAACTGCTGGAGCCGTTCGAGGCGGGCCGGCAGATCGACATCGTCGACGACTTCGCCTATCCGCTGCCCGTCACCGTGATCTGCCGCCTGCTCGGGGTGCCGCACGAGGACGAACCCCTCTTCCGGGCCTGGTCCGACGCGCTCGTCGCCGCCGCCGACGTCAGGCCCGACGACGACTCCACCGAGCCGGACAAGGCCGGCGACCAGGCACGGATGGAGATGGGCGGCTACCTGTTGAACCTGGCCGAGCGACGCCGCGGCAAGCCGGGCGACGACATGCTCTCCGCCTTCGTTAACGAGCCGGACCCGGCTCTGCGGCTCACCGACGAGGAACTCGCGGAAACCGCCGTACTGCTCCTCATCGCCGGACACGAGACCACGGTCAACCTCATCACCAACGGCGCCCTCACCCTCCTGCGCCAGCCCGAGCAGCTGGACCGGCTGCGCCGGGAACCGGAGTTGCTCCCGCGAGCGGTGGAGGAGCTGCTGCGCTACGAGCCCCCGGTCCACATGCGCGAGCGCATCCCGCACGCCGACATCGACATCGCCGGCACCCTCGTCCCCGCAGGCGCGTCCGTCGTTCTGGTGTTGGCCTCGGGCAACCGCGACCCGATGCGGTTCCGCGATCCCGACCGGTTCGACCCCGCCCGCCCGGACAACCAGCACCTCGGCTTCGGCAGCGGCATCCACGCCTGCTACGGCGGACCCCTGGCCCGCGTCGAGGCGTATGCCGCGCTCGGCGCCCTGCTTCCCCGTCTCGGCAGCGCCCGCCTGGTCGAAGACCCGCCCCCGTACCGGCAGAACGCGATGCTCCGCGGACCTCGCCACCTGCCCATCCACCTGTGAAGCCGAGAGGGCACGGCCTCCTCGTCGGGCTACGGCGGGAAGAGGACGCCGTACGCTGCCGCGGGCTTCGCCCGCGGAGATGCCAAGCATGTGGGGGAGCCTCCCGTCCGTGCCGTCCCAGGCTTGCCTGCGCTGCAGCTAGAGCCTGAGTCGAAGGCGCGGCGGCGAGGCGCTGAGCCCGATCATCCCGGGCTTGCAGATTTTCGTCCCACACTCCTGATCGTTCAATCAGTACCGACGACGGGCTTGACGATGAAAGGATTACATCTGACCATTTCATCAGAAGTGGGCAGAATGTCGCATCCAGACACATGCCCCACGTGTGCCGCTCAACCGGACAACGCCGTTCACCACCGCTGCACACAGAGCCGCCGCGCCTCGTGCCGACGCTCTCTTCACCTCCGCACCGATGGGATGAACCGCGATGACGTATACCGACCAGACCGCCCTCGCCGAGCCGGCGTGCCCCCGTGAGATGCCCGACGCCGCGATAGCGGTCGTCGACGCCGAGGGCACGGTGGTGGGGTGGACACAGGCAGCGCAGCAGCTTGTGGGGTATGCGGCCGGGGAGGTGGTGGGCCGGTCCGCCGTACACGTGCTGCCGCCCCCCGAGGGCAGCGATCCGCCACCGCGACGGCCGCACGCTCAGGGTGACGCTGCGGGTCTCGTTGTTGTGGGGGCAGGACACGGGCAACCGGTGGCTGGTGTCCGTGACCGAGATAGGGTCCCTGTCCTCGGGCGCGACCGGAGGGCCGGTGCGGGAATCCCTCCTTGCCCGAGCCCCGATCGGCATCGTCGTCTATGACACGCGGCTGCGCTGTGTCTGGGCGAATGACGCCATGGAACGTCACGACGGCGTGCCTCGTCACCGACGCTTCGGGCGCGGCCTGAAGGACTCGCTGCCCGCCATCGAGGCCGAAGCCCTCGAGGTGGTGATGCGGCAGGTGCTGCAGAGCGGGACCACGACGGTGCACGAGTACCGGGCGTGGCCGCCTGCGGATCGGCGCCGTGAGCATGCGTTCTCGGCCTCGTTCTTCTGCCTCCAGGGCGCGGACGGCACGCCCCTGGGCGTGTGTTCCATGACCGTGGACGTGACCGGGAACAGGCGTGCGCGTGAGCGCCTCGCCATCCTCAGTGAGGCCAGCACGCACATCGGCAGCACCCTCGACGTGATGCGGACCGGGCAGGAACTGGCCGAGCTGGCCGTGCCGCTGCTGGCCGACCACGCCCTCGTCGATCTGGTGGAGTCCGTTCCGTTCGGCGTCGAACCGTCGGCACGGATCACCACAGCGAGTGGCCGTCCGCAGTCGATGCGCCGCGCCGGTGTGGCCTCCGTCGACCTGGGTGTCCTGGAGCTGCCGTGGGTGCGTGAAGAGGTGGTCCACGCCCACCCGGACTCGCCGTTCTCCGCCGCCGTGCGCACGGGCCGGTCCTATCTGGAGCCGGTGCTGGACACCCGTTCAGGTCCCTGGGTCGATCACGATCCGGTGCGGGCTCAGAAGGTGCGTGACAGCGGCGTCCACTCCTTGATGGTGGTACCCATCCGTGCGCGGCGCTGCGTGCTGGGACTGGCGCTGTTCGGCCGTTCCGTGGAGCAGACGCCGTTCCAGGAGGACGACCTGCTCCTCGCCGAGGAGCTGGTCACCCGCGCGGCGCTCTGCCTGGACAACGCGCTCCAGTACGCCCGTGAACGCACCGCCGCCCTCACGCTGCAACGCGACCTGCTGCCCCACCGGGTGCAGGGCGGTGCAGCCGTCGAGGTCGCCTCGCGCTATGTGCCGGCCGACATGGACCACGGCGTGGGGGGTGACTGGTTCGACGTGATCGAGCTGTCCGGCGCCCGGGTGGCCCTCGTCGTTGGCGACGTGGTCGGGCACGGCATCAACGCCGCGGCGACCATGGGCAGGCTGCGCACCGCCGTGCGCACCTTGGCCGACCTGGACCTGCCTCCCGACGAACTGCTGGCACACCTCGACGACACGGTCCGACGGTTGAACGACGAGGACTCCGATGACTCCGGCCAGGCCCCCGCGGTGGTGGGCGCCACCTGTCTGTACGCCGTCTACGACCCGGTCACCCGGCGGTGCACGATGGCGCGGGCTGGACATCCGCCGCCCCTGATCGTCGGCGAACAGGGCCAGGTCACCGTCCCCGACCTGCCCGCCGGAGCCCCGCTCGGCCTTGGTCTCGGCCTGGTTCCCTTCCAGTCCGCTGAACTGGAACTGCCCGAGGGAAGTGTGATCGCTCTCTACTCCGACGGGCTGGTGGAGTCCCGGGACGAGGACATCGACGTCGGCCTGGACCGCCTGGGCGCCGCCCTGGCACAGCCAGGCGCGTCCCTGGAGGACATGTGCGCGCGAGTGATGGAGACCTCGCGCAGTCACACACCGGCCGACGATGTCACCTTGCTCCTTGCCCGGACCCGCGCGATCGAGCCCGCTCAGGTCGCCTCCTGGGATCTGCCGAACGAACCGGTCACCGTCGCGACAGCCCGGCGCCTGGCCGCCCGTCAGCTCAGGGAATGGGGTCTGGAGCCACTCGTGACGCCCGTGGAGTCGATCGTCAGCGAGCTGGTCACCAATGCCATCCGCCACGGCGACGGCCCGAGCCGCCTACGGCTCATCCAGCACCGGGTGCTGACATGCGAAGTCTCCGACAGCAACACCGGCCAGCCACGCCCCCGCCATCCCCACACGCTCGACGAGCACGGCCGCGGCCTCCACCTGGTTGCGCAGCTCTCGCGCCGGTGGGGCTCCCGCTCCGCAACGGACGGCAAGGTCGTCTGGGCCGAACAGGACCTGCCCTCCACGGCCGGTGCCCGGTGAGCGCCGGCCGTGGAGGGCGGCCAACAGCGAACGTCCGCGCATGCCGGTCTCCCGTAGCAGCAGGCTCTCACCAGGAAACCAGAGACATGGACCACCCAGTGAACGGTGAAAACGCCGCCCCGGCCGGCGCCTCCTCAGCAGCGATGAGCGCCTCCGGTGCCCGTCCCGGCGGCAGGGTGTCCGCCTTGGACGGCCTGGCAGCCGCGGTGCTCGACGATCGAGGCGTGGTGGTGGGGTGGACCGGGACAGCAGAGGACCTGACGGGGTTCCCCGCCGACGATGTCCACGGCCGCCCCGTGCGGGAACTGGTGGCCGACCTCCCGGACGACCTGGGCGGGGCCACGCACGTGCCGGCGTTCGGCCAGGTACGGCTGTGGCACCGGTGCGGCCACACTGTCGACGTCACTTTCCGGACCACAAGGCTGGGCACCTCGGCGGAGCTCCTCGTGCTGGCGGCGGCCACCCGTCACGTCGCCGACCATCAGCACGGCGCGGCGCTCCTGCGGGCCCTGTCCGCACAGCACCGGATCACCATCGCTCTGCACGACACGGACCTCACCACCGTGCAGACGAATGCCACGCCAGACGCTCTCGACGGCCGTCCGGTACAGCCCGGCGCCCGGCTGTGCGACGTGCTGTGCGCCGAGGACGCCGAGAACCTCGAGGAGGTACTGCGCCAGGTGCTCGAGACGGGGGTTCCGGTGGTCCACAGGAGCCGGCAAGTGAGCCTGCGGCACGGTCCGGCGCGGCGGCACGCGCTGTCACTGTCCGCCTTCCGCCTGGAGGACGCGCGCGGACGTCCCACCGGGGTCGCAGCCCTGTACATCGACGACACCGAGCTGCGCGCCCGCCGACAGCTGGATCTCGCCCGCGAGGTCGCCGAGCGGGTGGGAGGCTCCCTGGACGTCGTGCGCACGGCGCAGGACCTTGCGGACGTACTCGTACCCGCCTTCGGCGAACTCGCCGCAGTCGACCTCGCGCAGTCCGTCTTCGACGGTGACGAGCCCGCCGAGCGGCTGGGCGGCGGAGATCTGCATCTGCGCAACGCCGCCCTGGCGCCTGCCAGGGCGGCGTGGCCGGCCGGTATCGAGCGCGGCAACCCCGTCCCACCGCTGTCCGACCACCCCCTCCTGCGCAGCTTCCAGCACGGCAAGGCAGTCGTCTGCAGCCGGGACGACTTCGCCGCCCTGCTCGGCGGCCCGCACCTGGCCCAACACCTCATCCCGCACGACGCCCATGCGGTGATGGCGGCCCCCCTGTACGCCCGCGGCCTCACCCTCGGCGCGATCGTGGTCTGGCGCACCGGCCTGTCCGAACCCTTCACCGAGGACGAGACGGACCTGATGCAGCAGATCGCCTCACTGGGAGCACTCGCCATCGACAACGCCCGCCGCTACACACGCGAGCACCGGGCGGCCATGGCCCTGCAGCAGAGCCTGCTTCCCCCGGCCATGACCGACACACCGGCAGCCGAGACCGCCGGCACCTACCGGCCCGCAAGCGGGGGAGCGGGCACCAACGGCGACTGGTACGACGCCATCGCCCTGCCCTCCCTCCGGCTGGCCCTCGTCGCCGGAGACGTGGTCGGCCACGGCATACCCGCAAGCGCCACCATGGGCCGCCTGCGCGCCGCCATCCAGACACTCGCAGACCTCGAACTGGAACCGGACGAGGTGCTCACCCGTATCGCGGACCTGGTCCAGCGCCTTGCTGCCGAAGCACCGTCCGACGAACACGACACCGTCGGCGCCACCTGCCTGTACGCGGTCTACGACCCGGTCACCCGACGCTGCGCCATGGCCAGTGCCGGACACCCGCCACCCGTCCTGGTCCGGCCCGACGGGACCGCCGAAACAGTCGACATTGTCCCCGGACCACCACTCGCCGTCAGCGGCATGCCGTACGAGACCACCACGATCGACCTCGAGCCAGGCAGCGTTCTCGCCCTCTACACCGACGGCCTGGTCGATCGAAGGGCGGACGACGACACCGATGGAGGGCTCCGACGGCTGACCCATGCGCTCACCACCTCCAACCGCTCGAACCGCACACTGGACGAGACCGGCCGGGCAATCGTCGCCGACCTGGTGGACGAAGAAGCGCGTGACGACGCGACCCTGCTACTGGCTCGCACCCGCGCCGTACCAGCCGAGGACACCGCTCACTGGCAGATCCCGGCCGATCCGGCAGCCGTCTCCCAGGCCCGGGAATGGGCCACCCGCCAACTCACCCTGTGGGGGCTGGACGACCTACTCTTCACCACCGAACTCATCGTCAGCGAGCTGGTCACCAACGCGATCCGCTACGGTCACCCACCGGCGGAGCTGCGACTGATCCGCCACAACGTCCTGATCTGCGAAGTCACCGACTCCAACAGCACCCAGCCCCGCCTGCGCCGCGCCCGCAACACCGACGAGGGCGGACGCGGCCTGTTCCTCGTCGCCCGACTCGCCGAGCGCTGGGGCTGCCGCCATGGCCAGAATCACACGCCTGGTCTCGCGGTGCGGGCGGGCGTTGACCTCCTCGCAGAAGGTCCGGCAGGCCGCCTCCAGGACCGCGAAACTGCGGTATTCCTCAAGGAGGTTGACGTCTTTGGGAACCAGGTCGGCCTTGGCGATGCGCACGGTCGCCTCCGAGCCGCCCTTGGTCTCCGGGTCCGCCGGCAGGCAGGTGCGTATCGTCATGCCGTAGTGGCGGCCGACCTCGACAATCTCGGGGTTGCGCACCGCGATCCCGGCGATGTGGTCGGTGGTGACCGTCTTCTCGTTGTCGGTCAGCGCATAGGCCGGCACTCCGCCGAGCCTGCGCAGGGTGGTGTCCAGGCAGGCGGTGATTGTCGGCAGCGTCTTGTCCCAGACCGGTATCACGACCCGGAAGCGGGACCAGGCCAGCCACGCGCACCACAGCGAGGTACGGCGGCCACCGATCTGCGGGCCCTCGCCCCAGTCCCATTGCAACCACAGTCCCGGCTCGGTGATCCAGGGCCGGTAGACCCTGCGCTGACCGGCCCGGAACTGGGCCTTGGCCTCGGCGACCGTGCGGCGGGTGGTGCGTTCCCCACCGGTGAAGCCCATCGCGGTGATCCGCCGGTGCACCACATCGGCGCGGACCCGGCCGTTGGAGCGGACCACCAGCTCCTCGATCTTGGGCAGGTACGCGTCGATCGCCCGGTCCCGGTGCCGACGGGCCTGAGGGTGCTGCCCGGCCGCGCGCATCTTCACATAACGGGCCACCGTGTGGTGGTCGCACCCGGCCAACTCGGCCGCCGCGCGGTAACTGCCCGTGAGGTCGTAGGCCTCAAGGATTTCCATGATCTCCCTGCTGTTCTTCACCCGCCCGACTCTCGCCGACCAGGATCTGGATCTTGTGAGCGGGGAGATATCTGGCCGTCCACGGGGAAACCGTTGGCCATCAGTGGGGCCGTAAATGGCCGCCTATGGGGAGTTTGTCACGGCCGCTGTCAGCGCATGCACGTGACCTACTGGCCCGGCGCGCACCCGTTGTCCTCGCCCGCCTGCGAGTCGCCCTGCCGGAGACATCCATCGTCCGGCTGGGCAAAAGCCACCTTCGTACGGTGTGGGTGGTGGTTGCCACGTCGCCTGAGTTCTCCGATCGGCAGGCCCTGGAGAACGTGCTCATGGACGTGTGGCACGACACGGCGCAGTCAGTCGGCCCTGAACACCCGCTGTACTTCCTGCACGCCCACGAGACGGCAGCCGATCAGATGGTCGAGGAATGGGCAGCGGCCGTCCGACCCGCTGACCTGTCGGCACCCCACCACGTCGACACCATGACGTACGCGGCAACGGTGGACAACACCGATCCGGACGCCCTTCGCCGACGGGATGAATGGCTGGCCGGCAAGCCGCACGATCTGTGCGTGGTCTTCGCGGCCCGGGACGATGAAAAGCTCCCGCTGGCCGAGCTCGCCCGCGAGCGCGGCACGACCGTCTGGCGGCACGTGCAGTAACGAAGCCTGGATAGAGCCCTGACGTGTCTGCGAGACCGACGGCACCCGCGTCCTGGTGCTCTGCATTTCCTCGCTCTCGCCTCTTGGCCGGTCGCCCGCCCGGGCGGAGCCTACTCCGTGCAGTGCTTCGCCGTTTGGGGCGAGAGGTCACTGCGGGGTGAGCGTGATGGTCAGGGTGAGCACGTCGTGGACGTGGAGCTGGTCGGGGCCCATCTGCTCTGCGATCAGGCGGGCGTCGGTGGTCAGCTGCGCGTGGACGTGGGGCGCGGCGTCGTCGTCGAGGGCGAGGGCGAGCGGGCGGGCAATCTCCCGGGCGACCCATCCGAGGAAGACGCCCTGGTGCCGGACCTGGATCGCGTTGGGGTCAGCCTGGTTGCTGTGGTCGCGGACGAGGTCGAGGGGCGTGCGTGCGGTCAGCTGAGCGAGGTACGCGGTGGTGCCGGCATGGCGAGCGCCGCGCAGGGGACAGGTGAAAGTTCCGTGGCCGCTGAGGATGGCGGCCTGGGCGGTGCGGGGGCTGCGGCGCTCGGTGCTGCGGATGAGGAGACGGGCAGTGTCGGGATCGGTGAGCGTGGTGATCTCGTCGGCGGTGAGCTGGCTGAGCCAGTCGAGGAACTGCCCGAAGGAGGGCTCCGGATACGGGCAGTGGGCGGCGAGGGCGGTTGCGGTGGCGCGGTCGTGGATGCCGATACTGGAGGCGTAGCAGGCCGCAGGGGTGCCGACTCCGTATTTGATCATGGCTGGGAGGGCGGCCAGGCTGCCCTCGGCAGGGATGCCGCGCCGCAGTTCGAGCAGCTGGAGGATCGCGGAGACGACCCAGGCGAGGTCCTGGACGATGATCCTGTCGATTGCGCTGGTCGTCGCGGTGATGTCGCGGGTGAGCAGGTTCCCGTGGTGGGTGTGGTGAAGGTCTGTTGCCGGGATGCCGGCGATCCAGTCGGTGGCCAAGGGGACGAGGGCGGAGGCGGCAACCTTCTTCTCGCGGATGCTGCGCTGGACTTCCTGGACGCTGATGGCGAAGGTCAGGACGAGGCGTTGCAGGAGGTGCCAGTTGTCGGCGTCGTACAGGGCGGGGTTGGCGTCGAGCACGGTGTGGATCTGCTCGACGGCGGCGAGGGCATCGAGGCCGCCCTGGACGCTCAGGCCGGAGCGGACGATCGCGGCGCGCGCTGGGCGGTCGGGCAGGCGCTGGGCGATGGCGGCGACACGGCGCGCGGAGAAGCGTGCCAGGGGGGCCAGGGACCACTGCTGTGCGCCGAGTTGGTGGCTGGCCAGGGTGTCGCCGAGAAGCAGCTGGGCGGCCTGCTCGAGGAGGTGCTGGTCGGGCGTGTCGACGATCTCCTCGGCGAGCAGCGCCAGGAGTTGGATGTCCAGGCCCTCGGCCCATGCGGCCAGTTGTCCGTCCGTGGGGTCGGGCACGTCGAGCAGGGTGAGGTCTTCGCCCTGCTGGGGTGCCCGGCCAAGGCGTGCGGTGACCAGTTTGTAGTAGAGCCATCCGAGGGTGGAGACGACCGGTTCGATCTTGTTGCGGTCGAGGTAGCGGCGGCGCAGTTCCCGGGCGGCGTTTGCGTCTTTGGCGATCAGGACGACGTGGCCCTCGGTTTCCCGGCCGGCGCGGCCGGCCCGGCCGGCGGTGTTCCAGAAGTCGCGGACGCTGACCCGCTCGTTCTGGCCACGCCAGGTGTCGGGGACGAGGACGGTCTTGGTGGGCAGGTTCATCCCCTGCGACAGGGTGCTGGTGGCGCACAGGACGCGCAGCGCGCCGGTGCGGTAGGCGCGCTCGAGGCAGTGGCGGACGGCCTGGGGGACCTCGGCGTGGTGGTAGGCGTAGCCCCTGAGGACCATGGTGGCCAGTTCGTGGCCGGTGCCGAGGTGTCGGCCGATCTCGGCGGAGGCTTCCAGGCGCCGCTGTGCGACCTCGGCGTCGAAGGAGCCGTCGGCCATGCCGAGTTTCGGTGCGCCCTCCTTGTCCAGGGCTTCGCCCAGGGCCTTGGCGGCGGCGCGGGCCTTGATCTTGGTGGGCTGGGCGATGAGGACCGGGCCGAGCCGGTCGAAGTGCAGGGCCAGAGCTGCGGCGACGTCTTTGGGCGCCTCGGGGAAGAGCTTGACCCGTTTACGGTGCCGGGTCAGGACGCGCGGAAGGAAGAACTCGCCGTTGCCGCCGTTGCCGTAGTCGATGGCGCCCTGTTGTCCGTCGGCGTCGCGGCCGCGCCAGGAGAAGACTCCCATCCTCAGCCGGGAGGGCGACCAGTCGATGGCGGCAAGATTGGCTGCCTTCGCGCCCGGGTCGAGCCAGCGGGCCAGGTCCTCGCCGTTGGGCAGGACCGCGGACAGCAACAGCAGGCGCGCGGCGGGGGCGGTGCGGCGGACACGGGTCAGCAGCATCTCCAGGCGCAGCCCGCGTTCGGAGCGGTCGATGGTGTGGCCCTCGTCGACCAGGACCAGGGCGAGGCGCGCGGTCAGCTCGGGCATGTTGCGCAGCAGCAGGTCGAACTTCTCGCTGGTGACGACGAGGACGTCGGTGAAGTCCAGGAGCTGCGTCTCGTAGCGGACGTGTTCGGTGCCGCCGAAGAGGGAGGAGACCCGCAGGCCGAGCAGGTCGAGGCTCTCGGTCAGGTGCCGTTCAACCTGGGCGGCCAGAGCACGGCTGGGGACGACGTAGACGGCGAGCCGGGGCATGAGCCACCAGCGGTTTTCGTCGCCGGGTCGGGGGGCGAGGGCGTGGAGGATGGCCCATTCGGCGATGTGGGTCTTGCCCGCCGAGGTGGGCATGGTCACCGCCATGCTGCGTGCGGCGGCGTCGACCAGGCCGGCGTCGAGGGCCGCTCGTTGGGAGGGCCACACCTGGATGACGGGCCGTTCAGCGACGATCAGGGCCTTGAGGTAGTGCTCCCACAGGCGACCCCAGGTGGATGCGCGGCGCAGCAGCAGCCAGGGGGAGGTAGCGACGATGTCCTCGGCGACGTGGGCGAGGGAATCGATCAGGGTCCAGGTGTCGGCCACCGAGGCGTCCAGCAGGACGGAGGCGGCCTTGCGCAGGTCGGTGACGGCCGCGCGGCCGGCCGCGCGGTTGCCGGTGCGCCACAACAAGGCGAGATTGCGGGCGGCGCGCCCGCTGAGCCCGTAAGCGGCGAGTACGGCGGCGTCCGCCGCATCGGCTCGCCCTTCGGCGCTCTCCCCGACAAGTTGCCGACCCAGGGCGGGAAGGTCGTCGGCGCTCTGCTGTCCCAGGCGCGCGACCTCGTCGAGGTCGCGGCGCAGCACCGCGCCGGCCAGTTCGGCGATCCGGTACGGCGCGGCCGTCACCGGCGTCTGGACCACCTCGACTTCGCCCCGGGTGAACAGGAGCCGGACCTCATCGGTGAAGGCTGCCGCGAGGGTGGAGGCGTTGGCCTGGTAGCCGGCCAGGCTCCACATCGTCGCGGCGATCGCCAGCAGTTCCACGCGCCGAGGGTGCGCAGTGTCGTACCGCTCCGCGAGGTCCGCGTACGCCTCGGCGATCTCCGTCAATGGGCCGGGATCCGCGCGGCGTTCACGTGGCGTGCGGGTGAGCTGACCAAGCCGGGCGAGCGTCAGACCTCGCTCCATGCCGTCGACGTCGTAGGTGTAGGCAATGGGCGCGCCCTCAAGGCTGATCTGGTCGCCTAGGACTTGTGAGCGCAGCTGGGCGCGCAGACCGGGGCCGGCTTCGCCGTCGGCGAGGACCTCCTCGCCAAGTCGGCGTACGACGCCGTCGTAGTCCTTCATGCCGCGGTGTCCTTGCCGGTCTCGGTGCGGCGGGGGGCGGCGCCGGTTTCGGCGGCCTGGTAGACGCGGGCCACGAAGTCCTTCAGTCCGTTGATCTTGACGACTGTCAGCTCGGTCGGCTGGGTCACCAGGCCGGCGAGCATGGTGACGATGTCGTCCTTCCAGGTGTGGTCATCGTGGACGAAGACCATGTGGCGTTCCACGACCCGCTGGCCGGGGTTGCGCAGCAGGCCAGCGAGATGCCGGACGAGGAACTGGTGGCCTCGCTCGGAGCAGCGGGCCAGAGCAAAGTGGAGGGACTCGTCGAGGCGGACGAGGACCTTCTCCAGGCTGTCGTACGCCTCCTGGCTCATCTTTCGATCGCGGTAGGCGCGGGTCTTTACCTCGGGTACGGCGATCACCGGCGGCGTCTGGCGGAACCGGAACGCAAGCACGTCCGTGCCCTGAACGGCCTGGTTCGGGGTTTGCTTGTAGCGCAGTTTCAGGATTGGCACGCACCAGCGACGCATCCGCCGGTACAGGCCAGCGGTGACGATCTCACCGAAGTCGCCGTGTCGGACCTTGATGTCGGCCGGGAACTTGTTGGTTCGCAGGTAGTCGGCGACCTCCGGGGCACCGAGGTCGTCGAATACGAGCGCGAGTTCATCGGGGTTGAGGTAGTTGCGGGCCACATCGTGGCCGAGCTGTGCCAGCAGTTCCTCGTCACCGAGGCGGTCGGACCGGACGAGGGCTTCGTAAGACAGATTGCCTTCCGGCTGGTCCACCGGCTGTTGGTCCAGCCACTTATCGAACACGGGCACCCCCGAACTCCGTCGTCCTCCCCTGCCTCATTGTCACGTATGGGACCTGCAGCCGCGTTCTCACCCCAACAACGTCCTGCGCTACGGCGCCGCCGGCCGCATCTTCCTCGGCGGTGTCCCGCTCACCTGACTGGCAACACCCAAGTCGTAGTGGCGACTTGATGCTTGGCGGGCTTGGGCGGGATTGGCCTGCCAGATGTGAGGCTCACCCTCTGTTCCAGGTACACGCCATGGCCTGTGACGCTGTGCGGCTGTGAGGTGCAGCGTGACCACGCGTATCGCCGCTGCGCTCTCAGTCGTATTCAGCCCCCCGTTCCCCCGATCGAGTGAACTGCTGATCTGCGGATACTACCGGCTACCTCCTGCGGGTGACGGTTTGTCAGTCCTGCTGCGTACCGTCCCGGTTCATCACGACTCAACCGCGCCTTGGCGGCGCTCGTTACCCAAGGCGGTGACCTCATGAGCCTGACTTCCGGGATCCACTGTCCGCGCACCCCGCTGCGCCGGTTCCTGGACCGTGAACTGTCGGCCGGCGCCCACCCGCTGCGTAAGAACTTCCGGCTCGGGACCACAGCAGCCACATCCTGATGCCGGGACCGGGTGTCGGCACGGAGGCCGGCAATGTCAGCACCGCAATCGACTACCGGCTGCGCCTGGCGTTCACCGCTGCCGAGCCCGTCGACCATGTCGCCCGCGCCGGCATCCTGCTCATCAGCCCCTACGACTCCGACGCACGGCAGCAGATGCGGAACGTCGGCGAAGAACTCGCTGAGCGGCTGAAGGAGACGGCGCTGCGTCTGCAGCTCGACAACCGCGAACTGCCGATGGACCGGGCCCTTGACGAAGAGGAGGACTTGGCCCGGATGTTGATCGCGGCGGCCTGGTACCAGGTCAACTACCGCACCTCGATCGGGTTCGCCTTCACCCCGCTGGCCATCACCGCCCGCGAGGACCCCGGCGCCTTCACCCTCGAGCGGCTGCTGCAGCTGCCGCACCGCGACATGGTGGCCGACGTTGTCGCCCAGCTCTACAAGGCCGCCGACGGCCCCTTGAACGACCTGCGGGCCCGCACCCGGCCGGAGGACTGCACCCCCGCGCCCACGTTCCCCACCGACCGGATCGCCGCGGACGCCGACCTGGCCATCGACGGGCTGCTGCTCGACTTCAAGAGCACCCGGAACACGCGCACGCTCCGCCAGGCCGAAGCGTGGCAGCTGACCGGCTACCTGCTGCTCGACACCGACGACCCGTACCGCGTCGACACCGTCGGCCTGTACCTCTCGCGCTCCGGCACACTGGCCACCTGGCCGGTAGAGGAGTACCTGGAGCTGCTCGGGGCCTGCCGCCGCGACGTCTTGGCCTTCCGCACCGCGTTCACAGAGCTGCTCGAAGGCTGCACCGCCGACGTCGAACCGTACGACCAGGAGGAGGAAGACCGCGTCCGGAAGCTCCTGCAGCGCCTGGCGCCCGTCGCCGATCAGGGCCACTGCCTGGTGTGCACCCAGCCCTGCCCGACGTCCGGACGCCGGCTCCGGGAGTTCTGCTCCTCCTGGTGCCGTGGCCGCGCCCAGTTCCTGCGCAACAGGGGCCTGCTGCCCGGCGGCCCAAACGTGTTGCTCCCGCGGCCGCGCAAGCAGCTCCTGGACCTACCCGAGGACGCGGAGATCGTGAGCCTCACACCTCATTTCCGCAGGTAGATGGGCGATCCGTGAGCAGGGAAGACGGAGCTTCCACGCCCATGCTTCTGTACGCCCTGGTGTCTTCTGACATGCAATCTTGACCGATTGTCAAGTGATCTCGACCGGTGTGGAGAGCGTAAAAGATCACAGCGTTCCTCCGCGTCTTACGACGCCCGGGTCAGGGCTGTCATTCCGGGACCCGGGCCACCGGGCACGCGAGCCAGCTTCCGCGACCACATTCCGGTCCGGGCATCGGCTGCCTCACGACTGAGCAGGCGAGTGAGCGTCCGTCCGGCTTGCTCACCGGCTGGGGCCGGGAATCCCCGGATTTGGCCCCGTCATTCCGAGACGGCGTCGGGAGAGGGAAGGATAATGATCATTTCCCTTTCTCCCCGCACCCTGGGCCCGATCGGCTACGGGGTCCCAGCAGCGAAGGCATCGCGCCGTGCCTTGCGGGCGTCGCGCATCGCCCGTCGCTCCTCGGGCTGTACGTAGAGGATGTGGACGGCCTCGGCGATCAGGTCGGCGACGTCGGCGACCTCCTCGGCGGAGAACTCCAGGCCGTCGTGCAGGCTCCAGTTGCCGAGGAAGCGGGCCTCGTGGAGGTCCTCCACGATCTCGCGGGTGACGCCCCGGTTGACCAGGTCATTGATCTTGTTGGCGAGGTTGCTGCCCTCGGCGCCGAGGTCCTTGCAGAGTTCCTCGACGGCAGCCCGATACATCGCCCCCGCCGCCCGGTATGCCTCGGCGACCTCCGCCCGCGCGCCCTCCGCGAACAGGTCGCGCACCGCGTTCGGGGCGGAGGTGTGTAGCTCGCGCGGGTGCCGCTCCGGCCAGGCCTGGATCACCCGGAGCGCCTCGCCGGTCTTCCCGTCTTCGTGGAAGCGGATCAGCTGATGCAGGACCACGGTCTTGTGGCAGTGCCCGCAGTTGGCGACGATCTGCCGCAGCCAGGTGCGGATCCCGTATTTGAGGTGATGCTCGACAGACGGGTGGTCGGTCTGGACATGCGGCCAGACGTAGGTGCTGAGGCCGCGGTCTCTGACATAGAAGCCGGTGTGGAGGTGGCAGTTCGGGCACAGGCCCGGGGGGACGAGGCCGTTCTGGTCAACGGTGAGTCTGGTCATGGTCCAGGGATAGCGGACCGCCGGGGATCCGGCAGCAAGTTTTCCCGTCCCGGTTCACCACCAAGCTCTGAGCTAGACGGTCAAACTCGCCTGGCACACGGTCAAGCTCGACTGTCAGAGGACACTGGTCCAGCCCGCCAGCCGCGCCGACGGGTGCCACGCCCCCATTGAGTGCCGGTGCGCCATCAGCGGGTGAAGGCGTCGCGGTTCGCGTCGACCAAGAAGCTGCGGTGCCGCTCGTCGTTGGTGCGGCCCCACTTCCCGTTCGAGTAGTACACGAAGTAACCCGTGGCCGGTTCGCGGAAGTCGATGTTGTAGCCGCCGCGTGGCTGTGCGGCCGCGGCGAACGGGCACGCTTCGACTTCACCCAGCGCGGCGCCGCGCCGGTCGGCTCCGTCGTGGACATCCAGTCCAAGGTCCGCGGGCTGCGGGTGCACCTGGATGAGGCGGTGGCCCCGGTGAGGGACGACGAGAGCGAACGTAGTCGGCAACATCCGCAGGCTTCGAACCAACGATGCTGCCGCCCGCCTCCCCGCGGCGTACATCCACCGGCGAGCTTTTAGAAAGTTTAGATATCTTGAATGAAGGATGCTAATGTTCGCGTCATGGAGCGACTCGACGAAGACTTGGCGCAGGTCACCGCCGAGCTGAAGGCGGCTCAGCACGACCTTGTGCGACTCACCGCTCGGATCGAGGGCCTCCAGGCCCAGCAGAAGGCACTGCAGCGGGCAGCCGCGGCAGCTGACGCGTCCACAGACCAGGGCGTGGACCTGGGCTCGCTGACGAAGGCGCGGGCGATTGTGGCCATCCTCAAGGCCGCATCACAGCCCATGACCTTGCAGGACATCGCCGCAGCTCTGACCGACGCGGGAAAGTCCTCCAAGGCCAGCGGTGTCTCGGTCTATATGGACGGCCTACTCAAGGACGGCTTGGTGGTCCGCATCGAGCGTGGTCTCTACACGGCCGCATAGCAGCAGCCATCGGGGATTGTCGGCGGCGGTGGCTACGGTGCACTTCATGATGTTGAGGAGGGGGAGAAGATGACGAGCGCCACCCACCTGCGGCTTGAGGAGCTGACCCCGGGCACGGTGGTCGGCGGCCTGGCCCCGGGCGCCGAGGTCACGGTGGTGGCGTTGCAGATGTTCGGCAACACCGCGGCACGGGTGACCTACCGCCGTGCGGACGGCACCGTCGAGGAGACCATCCTCTACCGCGACCAGGAGCCCCAGCTCACCGCGAGTCAGGCAGAAGACGGGCGGCGCGGATTCGACGCGGACGCCGAACTGTTCCGCGTGGCCGCCGAGGCACTGCGCATCCGGATGGCCGCCCGCGGCGACGCCATGATGGCGGTGTCCACCAGCGTCCTCGATCCGCTGCCCCACCAGATCCAGGCCGTCTACAACGAGCTGCTGCCCCGCACACCGCTGCGGTTCCTGCTCGCGGACGACCCTGGCGCTGGCAAGACCATCATGGCCGGGCTGTACATCAAGGAACTCGCCCTGCGCGGCGACCTGGAACGCTGCCTGATCGTGGCTCCCGGCGGCCTGGTGGAGCAGTGGCAGGACGAGCTCACCGAGAAGTTCGGCCTGGACTTCGAACTGCTCTCCAAGCAGATGGTGGACGCCACCATCGACGGCAACGTCTTCGACCGCCATCCGCGCCTGATCGCGCGGATGGACGCCCTGTCCCGCTCCGACGACCTGCAGCAAGCTTTGGCCGAATCGTCCTGGGATCTGGTCGTGGTGGACGAGGCCCACCGGATGAGCGCGCACTACTTCGGCACGGAACTGAAGACCACCAAGCGCTACACGCTCGGCAAGCTCCTCGGCCGGCTCACCCGACACCTCCTACTGATGACCGCGACCCCGCACGCGGGCAAAGAGGAAGACTTCCAGCTGTTCATGGCCCTGCTGGACGACGACCGCTTCGCCGGCAAGTACCGCGACGGCGTACACCAGCACGACGCCACAGGGCTCATGCGACGCATGATCAAAGAGGACCTGCTCACCTTCGACGGGAAGAAGCTCTTCCCGCAGCGCCGCGCCTACACAGTCCCCTACGAGCTGTCCCCGCCCGAGCAAGAGCTGTACGAGCGCGTCACCCAGTACGTCCGCGAAGAGATGAACCGCGCCGAGCGGCTCGACGGCCAGCGGGGCAACCGGGTCGGCTTCGCGCTGACTGTCCTGCAGCGACGCCTGGCCTCCAGCCCGGAGGCGATCTGGAAGTCCCTCGAACGCCGCCGCCGGCGGTTGGAAGCCCGCCGCGACGAGATGCTCGCCGCCAAACAGGCCGCCGAACTCGAAGCCGCTACAGCACCAGGCCTGGCCGACGGGACACCGTTCCCCACCGCGCTGGCGGCCGCTGTGGACGAGGAGACTCTGGACGCGGAGCTCGACGACCTGACCGGCTCCGAATTGGAAGAACTGGAGGAGCAGGTCGTCGACTCCGCCTCCGCCGCGCTCACCGCCGCCGAACTGGACATCGAGATCCAAAGCCTCACCGAGCTGGAACGGCTGGCCACCCGCGTGCTCGCACTCGGCGAGGACCGCAAATGGCGGGAGCTGTCCGCCCTGCTCCAGGACGACGAGCACATGCGAGACGCGGACGGCCGCCACCGCAAGATCATCATCTTCACCGAACACCGCGACACGCTCGACTACCTCCAGCGCAAGATCCGCGCCCTCATCGGCCGCGCCGACGCGGTCGCGGCCATTCACGGCGGGACCCCGCGCGAGAAGCGCCGGGCCATCCGCGACCAGTTCAACCAGGACCCCGACGTCCGTGTGCTGGTCGCCACCGACGCCGCCGGGGAAGGCCTGAACCTCCAGCGCGCCCACCTGATGGTCAACTACGACCTGCCCTGGAACCCCAACCGCATCGAACAGCGCTTCGGCCGCATCCACCGCATCGGCCAGACCGAGGTCTGCCACCTATGGAACCTCGTCGCCGACAACACCCGCGAAGGCCAGGTCTTCCAACGCCTCCTCGACAAGATCGAGCAGCAGAACCGGGCGTACGACGGCAAGGTCTACAACGTCCTCGGCGAGATCTTCGACGGCGAGCCGCTCCGCGACCTACTGGTCCGCGCCATCCGCTACGGGGACCGCCCCGAAGTCCGCGCCCAGCTCGAGGAGGTCATCGACGCCCGCGTCGGCGAACGCGCCGTCGAACTGATCAAGGGCCTCGCCCTGGACGCCCAGGTCATGGGCATGGAGGACATCAACAAGATCCGCCTGCGCATGGAGGAAGCGCAGGCCCGCCGCCTGCACCCGCACTACATCCAGGCGTTTTTCCGCGACGCGTTCGCCCGGGCCGGCGGCCGGCTCATGCCCCGCGAGGCCGGACGCTTCGAGATCACCCACGTCCCCGTCGCCCTCCGCACCGCCCAGCGACATACGGCCCTCGGCGGCTTCGTACAACGCAAGTACGAGCGCGTCTGCTTCGACCGCGACCGCATCAGCCTGCCCGGCAAGCCACGCGCCGACCTCCTCGCCCCCGGCCACCCCCTCTTCGACACCACCCTCGACCACGTCATCGACCAGCACGCCAGCCTCCTCGCCCGCGGCGCCATACTCGTCGACGCCGCCGACGCAGGCGAACAGCCCCGCCTCCTCGTCGCCCTCGAACAGGAGGTCGTGGACGGCCACCGCCACCCCGTGGACCGCAGCTTTGCCTTCACCGAACTCCTGCCCGACGGAACCGCCCGCGACGCTGGCCCCGCTCCCTACCTGGACTACCGGCCGCCGACCCCCGCCGAAGCGAACGCAGCGCGAGCCCTCCTCGACCAGGCCTGGCTCCACCAAGGTGGCGAAGTCACAGCCCTGGACTGGGCCGTCCGCCAAGCCCTCCCCGACCACCTGCTCCAAGTTCGCGAACGCCTCCTCCCTGTCATCGAACGCACCCGCAGCCAAGTCGAACAGCGCCTCAAGCAAGAGATCAACTACTGGCACGCGCAGGCCGGAAAGCTGGAGCTGGACCTCGCCGCGGGCAAGCGAGTACGTCACAAGCCGGACAAGGCCCGAAACTGGGCCGAAGAGCTCGAACACCGGCGCGCCCAACGCCTGGCCGACCTAGACAAGGACGCCGCCCTCCAACCCAAGCCCCCGCTCGTCTCCGGCTGCGCGCTGGTGGTACCCGTGGGCTGGCTCGCCCGCGCCCTCGGCAATGCAGAACCGGACACCGTTGCCCGCCTGCACGCGGCCGACGGCTACGAGACCGACCGCCGGGCCATCGCTGCGGTACTCAACGCCGAGAAGCTACTGGGCCGCCACCCCGAAGAGATGGCCCACAACAACCCCGGCTACGACATTCGCTCTCTGACCTCGGACGGTCACCTCGTCCATATCGAGGTCAAGGGGCGCCGCCTCGGCGCCGTCGAGTTCTACGTCAGCCGCAACGAAGTCCTCGTCGCTAAGAACCGCGGCGAACACCACCGCCTCGCCCTGGTCGCCGTCCACCCCAACGGCCCCGAACACGACGAGCCGCGCTACCTCGTCGACGCCTTCGCCGACACGGAGTTCGGCGACCTCAGGGCCGAAGGAATTGTCCTGGACTGGCAGGACGCCTGGAACAAAGGAGGAGCCCCGCTGTGAGCGGCGCGCACAACAACGGAACCACGCCGCGCAAGCGGAAGCTCATCGAGGTGGCCCTGCCTCTGGAGGCCATCAGCAAGGCAAGCAAGGCCGACAAGGACCGCAAGGTCGGCACCATCAAGAACATCCACAAATGGTTCGCACCCATGCCCGCCCCGGCCTGGCGAGCCCTGCTCTTCGCCGCGACGATCGACGACCCCGGAGACGCGGCACGCCGAGCCGAACTCCTGGACATCATCGAGGGGCTCGTGCCGGACAACGGCACCGCCCCTTCACAGGAGGCGCTCAAAAGGGCCCGCGCCGCGCTGGCCGAACAGGACGGTGAGCTGCCCACTGTCCTCGACCCGTTCTGCGGGGGCGGCTCCACCCTGGTCGAAGCCCAGCGACTCGGTTTCCCCACCGTCGCTAGCGACCTCAACCCCGTCCCCGCACTAGTCACCCGGGTCGAAACGCAGCTGGTGCCAAGCGTGCTCGGCAAGCCGGCGATCACTGGACCGGGCGGAGGCATCGAGGGCATCGCCGGCGACCCGCTGGCTGGCTTCCTCGCAGACGTCGAGCACTACGCAGGTCTGGTAGAACGGCAGGTCCGTGAGCAGGTCGGCCACCTGTACAAGCCGGTCGACAACGGTGAGGTCGTCGCGTGGCTGTGGGCCCGGACCGTGCCCTGCCCCAACCCCGCCTGCGCCATCCCACTCCCCCTCTACAGCTCACCTTGGTTGAGCAAGCAGAGAGGCCGTGAAGCGTGGCTCAAGCCGATTGTGAGCGGCCGGGGGATCCGTTTTGAGATTGGCGCTGGCAACGCTGACAAGATCCCTGAGCCAACAAAGCGCGGCGGCCGAGGGAAGTTCACGTGCCCTGCATGCGCGACCGATGTCGACGAGAAGTATCTGCGCAAGGCAGGCGCTGGCGGACATCTGGGGCTGCAGATGCTCGCGATCGCCGTAGAGGACTCGTCAGGACGCCGGTTCGTTCCCGCGCCCAGTACGGCGGACGCTGCCAGCATCGACATACCTGACGAAATTCCGGAGTTGGATTTTTTCGCGGACAACACGAAGCAGTTCAGTCCTCCGTTGTACGGGCTTAGGCGGCAGGCTGACATCTACACCCCTCGACAGCTGCACATGCTGGGGGCCTTCGCTGACGCCGTGGCTCAGGTTCCTGCGTGGGTGCAACGCGATGGTGGTGACGAGGCACAAGCGACGGCCATTGCCTCTGTGCTTGCGATCTGCGTCAGCAAACTCGCCATGGCGAATTCGTCTCAGACGCGTTGGAAGCTAGATTCGAAGACTGGCACGACCAAGATTCAGCCTGGGTTTGGGCGCCAGGCAATCCCCATGCTGTGGGATTTTGCTGAGGTAAACCCGTTCAGCGGGGCCGGAGGCAGTTGGCTGGGCCAAATTAGTGCAGTGATCAGCGGGCTCAAGGCTCTCCCTCGGGCCTCGCGTCCTGGCGTGGTGCGGCAGGTCGATGCCCGGAAGGCCGGATCACTCGTCTCCCCGGGTGGCGCACTCGTCGCCACGGATCCGCCGTACTTCGCGCAGATTCCTTATGCCGACTTGAGTGACTACTTCTACGTGTGGCTGCGGCGCGCGGCCGCCGGGATTCATCCAGACCTGTTTGGCACGATGGCCACGCCCAAGACCGACGAACTGATCGCTAACCGATACCGTCATGGCGGCCAAGAGCAGGCACGTCAGTACTTCATCGACGGCTTCGTGGAGGTCTTCTCCTCGCTCAAGGAAGCGTCCCGTTCAGACCTGCCGATGGTCGTGGTCTACGCCCATCGGCAAGAGGAAGGCAAAGACGGCGAGATGGCGTCCTCGGCATGGGACGCGCTGCTTGAGGCGATGATCACCACCGGCATTGGCGTGGTCGGTACCTGGCCATTGCACGCGACCAACAGCACCCGCCAGATTGGCCAGGGGGCGAACGCTCTCGCTTCCTACATCGTGATGATCTGCCGTCCTCGGAAGGCGACGGCGGTTTCCATTGACCGCCGTCGCTTCATCGCGGCGCTGCGTGAGGAGCTGCCAGGCGCGCTCAGGGACCTTCAGCAGAGCTCGATCCCGGCCGTGGACCTGGCGCAGGCCGCGATCGGCCCAGGGATGGCGGTGTTCTCCCGTTACGCGAAAGTGACCGAGCCGGACGGCTCGGCCATGCGAGTACGCGATGCTCTTGCACTTATCAACGACGAGTTGGCGCGAGTGCTCTCCGAACAAGAGGGTGACTTCGACACGGACACCCGTTGGTGCGTGAGGTGGTTCGAGCAGTACCAGTGGGAGCAGGGGCCGTTCGGTGAGGCCGAGTTGCTGGCGAACGCGCTGAATACCTCGGTTCATGGCCTGGAGGACGCGGGTGTGGTTAAGGCGCGGGCGGGCAAAGCCGTGATGCCCCGTCCCGAGGAGCTGCCGGCCTTCTACGATCCGGTCGCGGACCACCGCATCTCCGTCTGGGAGGTGGCAATGCACCTGACCCGCGTGCTGGAAGGCAAGGGAGCGGGAAGCGGTGTGGATGCGGCAGGAGCGTTGCTGGCGCGCGCGCAGACCCTAATCGACGACGACGCGATCAAGGAACTCGCCTACCTGCTCTACAACATCTGCGAGCGCAAGGGCTGGTCGGACAGCGCCCGACGCTTCAACAACCTCGTGAGCTCCTGGCCGGATCTGCAGACGGCGGCGCGCGCCGCTAAAAGGCAGGGCGCCGCGCCGACGCAGGCGTCGCTGGTGTTCGGCGGTGGCAGCGAGGGCGACGAGGAGGACCTGTTGTTCTGACGTGCACCAGGCGAGGGGTGGGCTGTGCGGGACGGCCGCACAGCGTGCGGTGATACGACGAAGACGATGGGCAGGGATGACTAGCCAATGGCGATGAGTAACCGCGACCGGATCGGCCGCATGATCGAACTGCTGCCGGAAGGGCTGCTGCCGCTGGTCGACCGGGAGATGACGAGGCGGCAGGGCGAGGGCTGGTTCGACGACGCTGTTGCCCATGCCCGTGAGGGGGGGTTTTCGATCCTGTCTAAGCAGGACCCGCAGTTCCTCATGCAGGTGATCCTGCGGAACTGGGCCTCCTATTTCCGGCACGCGCTGCCCCCCGCGGCCCGCAACTACGTCGGAGAGCTGAACGACGTCCGCAACAACTGGGCCCACAACACCCCGTTCAATGCCGACGACACCGCTCGCGCCCTGGACACCGCCGAACGCCTCCTCACGGCTGTCGGCGCGCACAAGGACCTGGTGGACCAGGTGCGCCGCTCCCGCCTGGAACACCAGCGCGCCATGATCGAGGCCGAGACGCGCCGGGCCGCGCGCGACATCACCGTGGCGCCCGGCGTGCCCGCGGAGGGCCTCAAGCCGTGGCGGGAGGTGCTCGTCCCGCACGCGGATGTGGCCCGTGGCGACTTCAACGCCTCGGAATTCGCCGCTAACCTCGCCCAGGTCGCTCAGGGTGAGGGCGCTCCGGAGTACACCGACCCGGTGGAGTTCTTCCAGCGCACGTACCTCACCGAGGGCCTGCGGGATCTGCTGGGCAAGTCGCTGCGTCGGATCGCGGGGGATCACAACGCGCCGCCCACGGTCAACCTGCAGACCAACTTCGGTGGCGGCAAGACCCACTCGATGCTCGCCCTGTACCACCTGTTCAGCCCGGGACTGCAGCCGCAGCGGCTCCCGCAGGAGGTGCATGAGCTCATCGACGCCCACCCCGGAGGTCTTCCCTCCGAGCCGGTGCGCCGCGTCGTGCTGGTGGGTACTGCGCTCAGCCCTGGCCAGCCCGAGGTCAAAGTCGACGGCACGAGGGTGAACACGCTGTGGGGCGAGCTGGCCTGGCAGCTGGGCGGCCGGACCGGGTACGACCTGGTCGCCGCGGCCGACCGTACCGGTACCAATCCGGGCGCCGCCCTGCAAGACTTGCTCGCCGCGTACGCCCCATGTCTGATCCTCGTCGACGAGTGGGTCGCCTACGCCCGGCAGCTCTACGACACCGAGAACCTGCCCGCGGGCTCGTTCGAGACGCACTTCACCTTCGCGCAGAACCTCACCGAGGCTGTCGAAGCCGTCTCCGGCGCCCAGCTCGTCGTTTCTATCCCGGCATCCGACGACGGCACCGGCGCCGGCCAGGACACCGAGGTTGGCGGCCCAGCCGGCCAGCATGCGCTAGACCGGCTGCAGAACATCATCCGCCGCAAGGCCGATCCGTGGCGACCGGCCAACGCGGATGAGTCGTTCGAGATCGTGCGCCGCCGGCTGTTCGAGCCGCAGCGCGGCGAGGCCCAGGTCGAGATCAACAAGGCCGCCCGAGTGTTCACCCGCTTCTACGCCAACCACAAGGCGGACTTCCCGTCCGGCGTGGACAGCACCGACTATGAGAAGCGCATCAAGGCCGCCTATCCGATCCACCCGGAGCTGTTCGCCCGGCTGTACGAGGACTGGTCCACCCTGGAGCGCTTCCAGCGCACCCGCGGTGTCCTGCGGCTGATGAGCGCGGTAATCCACGCCCTGTGGCGGGACGGCAACCAGAGCCCCATGATCATGCCCGGCGACATCCCGCTCGCCGACCAGCACGTCGCCAGCGAACTCACCCAGTACCTGGAGGACCGCTGGAAGCCGATCCTCGACACCGACGTCGACGGCACCGACTCCACCCCGCTGCAGATCGACAAGGAGAAGCCGTACCTCGGTGACCGCATGGTCACCCGGAGGATCGCCCGCACCGTCTTCTTGGGCTCGGCAGCCACCTTGAAGGCCGCCACCAAAGGCCTCAGCGACCCCTACGTGCGCCTGGGCATGGCCATGCCCGGTGACACCATGGGCAATTTCCGCACCGCATTGAACACCCTCGCCGACCGCTCCACCTACCTCTACTCCGAAGGCAACCGGTACTGGTACGACACCCAGGCCAGCGTCACCCGGATCGCGAAGGACGAAGCCGACCGCCTCGTCGAACGCCCCGAGGACGTGTGGGCGGAACTGGTCCGACGCCTGGCCCCCACTCAGCGCCGCCCCGGCGACTTCGCCGGCGTGCACCTCGCCCCGCAGCACAGCAGCGACATCCCGGACGACCCCGAGACCCGGCTGGTGCTCCTCCACCCGCAGCACCCGCACGCCCGGAACAAGGACGACAGCCCGGCCATGCGCTTCGCTGCCGAAGCACTCGGCTCGCGCGGCTCCGCCCAGCGCAACTGCCGGAACATGCTCGTCTTCCTCGCACCGGACCAGAAGGAACTCGACAGCCTCATGGAGGCTGCCCGGGAGTACCTGGGGTGGCAGAAGGTCCTGAGCCGGGCCGACGAGCTCGACCTGACCGCGAGCCAGCGCCGCCAGGCCGAGTCCCGCCGCAGCCAGACCGACGAAAAGGTCGAACTGCGGCTGAGCCTGACGTACCAGTGGGCACTCATCCCCGAACAGCGGGAAGACCCCGCCCGGCCCGTGCAGTGGGAGGCCATCAAGGTTGAGACCGGCAAACCGGACCTCGCTGTGCGCACCGCCAACCGCCTCAAGCGCGAGGCACTGCTGTGGGTCGAGCAGGCGCCGGCGCTGCTGCACCAGAAACTCACCGGCCCCCTCTCCTCCATCTGGCAGCAGGACGGCCATATCACCGTGAAGCGCATGTGGGACCTGCACACCCGCTACCCCTACATGAACCGGCTTCGGGACCGTTCCGTACTCGACCGCGGCATCGAGGACGTCCTGCACATGATCGACTGGGAGCGGGAAGGCTTCGCACTCGCCACCGGTTACGACGAGGCCACCGGCCGGTACTCCGGGCTGGTGCTGCCGGGCGGCAACGCACGCTTCGGCCAAATCACCGATGCCACCCTTCTGGTCAGGCCCGACCTGGCACTGCGCCAGCGCGAAGCAGACGCCCAAGCAGCGGCGAAGACGCAGGCGGCCGACGAGACTACCCCCGCACACACGGCGACCAGCAGCGTGAGCGCCGGCGGACCCGGCGGGTCGCTCGGCCCAGATGGACAGAGCGCGGAGGACCAGAAGCCGACCGGCCCAACGGCGGTCCCCAACACCCGGTTCTTCGCGCGTGCCGTACTGACACCGGAGCAGTACAGCAAGAACGCCAGCAAGTACGCCATCGAGATCCTTCCGCACCTGGACCTGATCGGTTCCGAGATCGAGATCACGGTCGAGATCCACGCGAAGCGACCCGACGGCTACCCCGACGACAAGGTGCGCACCCTGATGGAGAACGCCAACATCCTCAAACTGCAGGCGGAATTCGAATCCGAGTAGATCACCGTGCTGCTGGGTGGCAGCGGCCACCGCTGTCACCCGGCCAACCGTTGACTCGATATGTGGCTGCTGTGCTCTGCTCAGTGGTCAGCGGGTGAAGGCGTCGCGGTTCGCGTCGGCCATGAAGCTGCGGTGCCGGTCGTCGTTGGTGCGGCCCCACTTCCCGTTCGAGTAGTACAGGAAGTAGCCCGTGGCCGGGTCTCGGAAGTCGATATTGCAGCCGCCGCGGATGTGATCGCACAGACAGGTGCACGTCTTGTAATCGACTTCCCAGCCCAGCCCGGTCGGCCCGTCACCAAGAAGGCGGACCAGATGGGGGCAGGGCGGGCCGTCGGTGGCCTCCAGCCGGAAGCCGCCCATGGAGCTCCATGCGTCGGTTGCGTTGATCTCTCCCGGTCCTGCGGTAGCACGGATGCGGCGCAGCAGAGGGGAGAAGATGGGCGCCGGTTTTACTGGGAAGGCGCTGGCTGCGGTGTGGGTCGCTCGTTCGTCCGGGGTCCAGTTTGAGTGGTCTTGCAGGAGTTGGTAGTCGTCGCGCAGCAGGTCGGTGACGCGTTCCCACCATCGGGGGTTGAAGCCGGTGAGCAGGATGCGGGCCGGTGTTCCCGGGCGGTACAGGCAGATGCCGCCCCGCTCGCGGCGATAGCGGAGGCCGGCTACACCGGAGACACGGTTGTGGGGGTCACTGCTGTCGTCCGCGACCGAGCGGGGAAGCAGCATGTCAGCCCAGTACCGGATCACGTACGGTTCGGCCAGCATCCGAATGCCGAGCAGCTCTGGTTCTGGCCGGACTCTGATGATCCCCAGGGGATCCTGCGAAACTCCGCCGATCTTGCAGGTGGCGAGGAACACGGCGGCCTCCAGCTCCGCCTGCTCCGGATGGCGCGCCGCGGGGATGGCCAGCGCTTCTCCGGCGGGGCTGACCAGCGAGTGCAGGGATTGATGGGATTCGCCCGTGCAGCGACGGCGGTCCTCAGTGGCGGCCAGAGCTGTCTGGTGGCTCATCGATGCCTGTTCCGCGCCGGCCGGCCCCCGTCGATCAGCGCTATGTCTGCGTGGTTGTGCATCCGATGCCGTGGGTGGTGACACTTCTGGCCGGTCCTCGGCAACGGAGCTTGCGGGGGCGTCATCCGTCGCGCGGCCGGGCGTTCACAGGCCCGCGCTGATCCAAAGGCACCAGCCCATATCAGGTCAAGGCGACACGACACGGAAAAGCAGACCAAGAGTGTCAGTGCCGCGTCGTAGCGTGTGGCCCCATGAACTTCAGGTACATACCGCCGGTTCCAGCAGAACAGATCCGGCAGTTGCCCACGCGGGATGTCGCGCTCCTTCTTCTGCGGCACTTGGCCAGCGGCACCGGATATTTGCAGTACGTGGGCACGATGAGTTCCGCGCGGCAGGCGTTCCAGGAAGAGCCGGATGCGGACGCGCTCGTGAACCGGCTGTCCGACGCCTGGTGCTGGCTGGAGGCGCAGGCGCTGCTGTCCCGGGAACCCAGCCAGTCCGATGCGTTCCGCCGAGTCTCCGGCGACGGCATGGACTTGGTGAAGGACCCGCAGGGCATCACGCGGTTCGAGGCCCGCGAGCGGCTGTCCGGTCCGCTTCACCCGGCCCTGGAAGACACGGTGCGCACCAACTTCGACTTGGGTGATTACGAGACGGCGTGCTTCGCCGCGATGAAGGCGGTTGAGGTCGCCGTCCGCGACGCCTCCGGACTCGACAACTCTCTGGTCGGAGTAAAGCTGATGCGGGAGGCGTTCCGACCTCATGAGAACGGCAAGGTCGGCGGCGCGCTGGCCGACGTTGAAGCCGAGGGCGGGGAGCAGGCGGCTACCGCCAACCTGTTCGCCGGCGCCATGGGCGCATACAAGAACCCCGCCAGCCACCGCACCGTCGATTTCGACGACCCGATCGAGGCAGCAGAGATCATCCAGTTCGCGGACCTGCTGCTGCGCCAGGTCGAGCGGGCCAAACGCCGCATCGGCGCGGCAAGCGTGTAGAGGGCGCCCACGGCGCGGGGTCTGCGCAGCCGTCGGCCCTCCCGTGGGGAGGCCGGGAGGGACGGCGCGGCCCCGCCCAGGTGACAGCACCTGGAATCGGCCGCATGGCGGGATCAGCCTTTGACATCCCGCCCCTGGGCCGATGGGGGAGCCATGCCGTCTCCAGGTCGTCCCGCCATTCGGGAGCCGCCTCTGGTGGGCCCCAGCTGCGCCGACGGCGCGCTCGAAGACGTGATCCCCATCATGTCTACCGGCGGTAGAATCGCTCTATGAGCAAGCCGACAAGCATCAAAACCAGCGAGGAAGTGCGCGACCGGCTGCGCATCCTCGCGGAGGAGCGCGGCACCACCATCACGGAACTGCTGGAGGACCTCGCTACCCGCGAGCTCACAGCGGCCGAGCGGGAGCAGCGAGCCTTCGAAGCTGCCCGTGAGCTCGGCATCGAGTACACCGAGCAGGTCCAGCAGGCCGGCCAGGACGCCTGGGCGAAGATCCGCGCCCACCAGGGCAGCGCCGCCGCATGAACCTGACGGCCGTCCTCGACCACACCGCTCTGGCCGCCCTGTATCGCGCGGATCCCTTCTTCACCGGCCTCTACATCGAGGCCTCGCGCGGCACTGGCCGGGTCATCATCCCGTCGCTGTCCGTACTGGCCGCCGAACGGCAGGTCGCCGGTGCCGGCAAGCACGCGGCGACCCTGCGGTTCGCGGAGAACGTGCCGTTCACCGCGGCGCACGCGGCGCACGCGGTGGATGCGATGGACTGGACAAACGTCGACTGGCCGGTGGCGCACGCGGCAGCGATCGCCTGGCACGCGGTGAAGGCGGGGGAACCACTCACTGTCCTGTCGCTGCAACCCGAGCTGTACGCGGGCACCGGCATTACTCCACTGAACCCGACCTGACCTTCGGCCTGGCGGGTCTCCCGGCGCCGACCGCAGACGGTTGTCAGGGCGGGTATGGAAAACGAGACGGCGACGCGCGGATCACGGCTGGTCGATGCCCAGGTGGTTGCGGCGGGCGGTGACCAGGGCGCGCCACCGCTGACGGGTGGCTGGTTCGCCGTCGAGCCAGCGGGCGCCGGACACCTGTGACCGGGGCAGGTCGGCCATGTACTGGGCGATGTCCAGGTAGTAGGCGTAGTCGCCGTTCTGGGTCTGTTCACGCAGCCGGGAAAGGGTGGCGGAAAGAGCCTCGTGGTCGTCGAGTACGGCCTGGTGGAACGCCGCGGCGAGATCGAGGGTGGGGATCATGGAGGTGAGGCCGGCGATGTCGAGTTCGGCGCGCAGGGTGTGAATGCGGTCGTCGAGCGCGGGATTTCCGGCGTCACGGATCAGGGCGGCGATGGCCGCGTTGATGGTGGTGGCGCGCAGGTCGAGGTTGGCGAGGAGCTGGTGGGCCAGATCGATTTCGTCGCCGGCCTGGCGGGGGTCGTAGAAGGCGACGGCGAGGGCGCGCAGGGCTTGGTTGTGTGCGGCTTCACCGGATTTGGCATGCTGTTCGGCTTCCGTGCGCCCGGCGAGGTAGGCGGCGGCCGCGCGTTCCGGTTCTCCCTGCAGCCACCACAGGTCGCCCAGGACGCGCTGGTGGCGTCCTTCCCATCCCAGGGTCTGTGCGGCAGCGTGCGCGGCGGGGAAGTCGCCGGCAAGCCGGGCAGCCTGGGCGAGGCCGCGCCGGGCAGCGGGAGCCAGGCGGCCGTTGCCGTCGGCGACCTGCTGGTATCCGCGGCGTGATTCCTGGCCGTGTCCGATGTCGCGGTAGGCCTTGGCCCGGTAGTACAGGGCCATCTCCTCGAGTTCGGCAGGCAGGAGACGGGTGTCGAGCACGGTCGTCAGCCGGGCGACGGTGCGGGTGCGGTGTTCGTGCTGGCGACGGGCGAGGGCGCTGAGCAGTTCGACCAGGGCGTCGGCGGCCGTGTCGAGTCCCGCGCCGGCCTCGGGCGGGGCGAGGGGTTCCCATACGGAGTCGCTCACGTACGTCCATGCGGCGGCGGTGAGCCAGTCGAGGTTCAGTCGGTGGTCGCGGGCGAGGCGCAGTCCTTGGCGCAGGCACGCGATCAGCCGCAGCCGGTCCGGGCCGGGGGCGGCCTGCCATTGTTCGCCCAGGGCGGTGAAGGCGCGCTGGGCGGCCTGGTGCCAGTCGCCGTCGGTCCAGCGGTCGTCGGTGGTGGCATCGGCGTTGCGTACGGCGGAGCGGATCAGGCCGTGGAGGTGGAACGGCCACAGGCCGAAGGGATTTTCCCGGATGAAGGGCCGCTCGGTCAGCCGCAGTGCGGGAGCCTCGTGGGTGAGGCCGGCGGCCCGGGTTGCGAGCGGCACGTCGAAGGCGTCCAGCAGGCTCACCGAGCGCAGAATGTGCCGTTCGTCGGGGGTGAGGTCGGACAGGGTGCGGGAGACCAGGGCTGGGAAATCGTGGTCGAAGTCGGCCGGTTGGGGCGTGTGGCCGCTGCGGCGCAGTTCGAGGAACCGCGCGACCGACAGATCGAGGTACAGCGGCAGGCCGTGCGATCTGGCGGTGATCACCTGCCGGATGTCCTCACTGATGAGGGGCTGGCCGTCGCGCTTCAGGCGGCGGGCGAGGTAGTCGTCGCAGTCCTCGGGGGAGAAGTCGCCGATGAGGACTTGCCGTGCCGCGCCGGCCTGTGCGGGGGTGCGGGCAGCGGGCACGGCCGGGAGTACGAGTCCGGGCCAAGCGGCGGGGCCGGTGTAGTCGAGCTGGCCCTGCAGGGCTGCATCGGACCACTGCAGGCGGGAGCGTCCGGTGATCACCCAGAAGGCGTTCGGCATGAGCCACACCGTCCTCTGGATCAGCCTCTCCAGATCGCGGCGGGTGCGGTCGCCGATGTCCTCGAACGTGTCGAGCAGGACGACCGGGACGACGCGCCGGCCCTCGGGGAGGCGGGCGAGCTCCCACGCCAGCAGGTGCGGGTAGAAGGACAGCGTGTCCAGGTCGGGTTCGGCCTCGAGGAGATCCGCCAGCCGCGCGCAGTTGGCCAGCGCCCGTACGGTCTGGCGGCGTTCGCGCAGCGCGTGCACGAGTGAGCCGGTGATCTGGCCGACGACCGAGCCGACCGTGCCGGGGAGCATGAGCGCCTGGGCGACATCGGCGAGCGCGGACTGCATCTGCTGCGGCAGCGCCTGCCCAAACCGGGAGCCGAGTCCGCCGCGGCGCAGATACTCCTCCAGGGGTTCGCCGGGATGGTTCGCTTCCCAGTAGCGGCGCAATGCCAGGTCGAAGGCGGGCAGTGGACGCCCGATCCGAGTAAGAGCCGCCCGGATCGTCAGCACGATCTGCTCGAAGTCAGTGCCGGCGGAGCGGGCGAGGTCGATCCTCACTGGCAGGATCCGGTCAGCCGGCCAGCCGGGCTCGCCCCACTGGGCGGGCCTGCTTCCTGCGTCGGCGAGCGCCGTCTCCAGCTTCCGGGACAGGGTCGTCTTGCCGATGCCGCCGACCCCGTGGAAGACGAGCACGTGGTTACGGGGCGCCTCGAGGTCTTCGACCGTGAAGCCGGGGGCGCTGATGCGCTGGAGGTGCTCAGTGAGTGCGGCCGCGACCGCCTCCCACTGCATGGCCCGGTTGGTGAACGCCTCGACGGCCGTCACGCTGCTGTCGTTCGTGCTGAACAGGGCCCTCAGATCCCGGCCGCCGGTCACACCCACCCCCGAAAGATGATCACTTGAGAGCCCAACCTATGCCTGTCCGGCATCACTTGGGGAGTCCGCCCCTCCTCTCACCACTCCCTCGGCGACGGTTTTCGGCCCGTCGTGTACGACGCTGCGCAGGTGGCCACTGGTTCGGTGGCAGGCGGGGAGGACAATGGCCACTCCCATTCAAGATCAAGATCAAGGGGGTTGCCGTGCCCGGTACACCAGACGAGTCCGACTTCTCCGGCCTGAAGAAGGGCGAGGCCCAGCGGGCCGTCGACATCGTGCAGGAGGTGGTGCACTGGTACACCGAACAGATCGCTGCCGAACGCAGGACGCCGCTGCCGGATGAGGACCGGATTGCACAGTTGACGGGCGACCGGACGGCCGCCTACCAGGACCTTCAGCGGCTCGAGGACGCCGACCCGGCGGAGGAGGACCGCCTGGCCGCGCTCTATGCGGCGCGGCTGAGGCAGCTGGAGTCTTGACTTGCTCTCCCTCAAGAAGGGAGATTCTGGCCTGCTCGCTCGGTGCCGTGCCGCTACGCGGCATGGGCATCGGGCGGGCTTCCGTGGCTTCCTGCTTCATCGCGCTGCGCCAGAACGGGTTCTGGTCTTACCGGCGCTCCACAGGCTGTCACCGCCAGTCCGGCGGCCTGTTGGACGTTGATCGCGGCGTTGTGGTCGCGGTCGTGGACGCTCCCGCAGGCCGTGCAAGTCCATTTCCGCACGTCGAGGGGTTTGGGTCCGTTCGGGTGGCCGCAGGTGGAGCACACCTGGCTGGTGGGCTCCAATCGTCCGATCTTGACGAACGTGCGCCCGTACCGGGCGGCCTTGTAGGCGAGCATGTTCACGAACTGGGACCAGCCCGCATCATGCACACTCTTGGCCAGTCGGGTGCGCGCGAGTGCTTTCACGGCCAGGTCTTCCGCGGCGATTGCTTGGTTCTCGCGGATCAGCCGGGTGGAGAGCTGGTGATGGAACTCGCGGCGCGCGTCGGCCACGTGCGCGTGAGCGCGGGCGACCTTCAGGCGGGCCTTCTCGCGGTTCTTCGATCCCTTCTGCTTGCGCGACAGCTCCCGCTGGGCCTTTTTGAGCTTCTTCTCCGCACGGCGCAGAAACCTCGGGCTGTCGATCTTCGTGCCATCGGACAGGACGACGAAGTGACTCAGCCCGAGGTCGATGCCGATGCTCGTCTCGGCGTGGGGCATCCGTTCCAGATCCACGGCCGGGTTGGTGTCGATGACCAGGGAGGCAAAGTACCGGCCCGCCGCATCCTTGATCACGGTCACACTGGACGGGACCGAGGGCAGGACACGCGACCAGCGCACCCGCACCTCGCCGACCTTCGGCAGCAGCAGTCGCCCTGCCTCGGTGATCTTCCAGCGGGCGTTCCGGGTGAACCGGATCGCCTGCCGGGCGTCTTTCCTGGACTTGAAGCGCGGCGCGCCCACCCGCGCCGCTTTGCGGGCTCCCTTCAGGGAGGCGAAGAAGTTCCGGTACGCGTTCTCCGCATCCCGCAGCGACTGCTGCAGCACCACAGCCGACACCTCGTCCAGCCAGTGCCGCTCACGGGTCTTCTTCGCTTCGGTGACCAGCGTCTTCGACAGCACCGCTGCGGTGGGAAACGCCTCTCCTGCCGACCGCGCACGCTCCCGCGCCGCGATCGCGTCGTTGTACACCACCCGCGCACACCCGAACGCCCTGGCCAGCGCGACGCGCTGACCCGGTGTCGGATCGAGGCGGAAGGCATACCGAAGCTGCATGATCCGGACGCTAACACCAGTCACTGACAGCCCCCCGGACGGATCAACCGAATCCAGCTCCGCTGGAAACGATTCGGCTACGCTCCGATCGCCAGGTCCAGATTCGCTTCACCACGGCGTGAACGCCGGTGCGCTGCGAATGAGTCCCGGTAGCCGGGCCGCGGCGTGGGCAGCAGCGGTGCGGCGGGGCGGTGCACGCCGATCCGTGACGGTTGCAGGTGGGCGGGCATCAACGGGCGGGCCAGGGCGGCGATGTCGTCCAGTTCCGCACGGTGCTGGGGCAGGGCCCGCCGCAGCCCCTGGTAGAGCCTGATGAACTGGGCGGCTTCCTGCTCCGTGTAGGGGCGCGCTCGTTCGGCGGCCAGCGCCCACGAGGCCCGTCCGGGTGTGGCGGGCTGCTCTTGGCGCAGCAGGGCCTTGCCGTCGCGGCGGATCACCGTCACGGCGGTGATTGCCGGATGGGTCTCGGCGGCCGCCACGACGTCGGCGACGCCCTGGTAGCAGCGGTCGTGCCCAGCACGGGAGGTGAACCGTCCGGTGATTCCGGCTTCCAGGGCGCGGGCGTAACGCAGGGCGGTGAACAGACGGCTGTCCGCCTCCCGTACGGCCAGCACCACCAGCTCCACCGGGTAGCCGGCCTCGTAGCAGGCAACCGCGCTGGAGAGGACGTCGTCCGCGCTGCCCGGGGCGGCCTCGATGAGCAGGTCGCCGCGCTGTGCCCGCACCCTCTCTGTCAGCCTGTGGTGAGACGCCCTTCTGTGAACGTTTAACCTGAGAGGGCACGACAGGAGATTGCACACCCATGAGCAGTAGTGAACC
>NZ_JBVHHL010000030.1:0-93033 GCF_055561075.1 Streptomyces sp. NPDC022910 | reverse complement strand
CAAGAGCCTGCGCGTCGACCGCCACACCTACAAGGCCACCATCAGCATCGACATCCTGTTGACAGCACCCATCAGCCCATAACTTCATGGCCTTGCTCTAAAGGCCGTGCCACACTGCACGACATGCGACGCCTGTTCCCTGTGACCGACGAGACAGTGGCCCGGCCGGGTGGTACGGCCCCGGACGGCGGGGAGGCCTCGGTCGACCTGCCCGGCGGCGACTACCGCGACCGCGAGTGGACACTTGAGGAGCTGGCCGCGGCGTACGCCTATCCCGAGCCCGGACCCGGCGGCCGGGAGCCCTGGCTGCGCGCCAACATGGTCTCCACCCTGGACGGGGCCGCCCAGCACGACGGGCGCTCCCAGCCCATCTCCGGCGCCGCCGACCTGCGGATCTTCGGCACGCTGCGGGGGCTCGCGGATGTCGTGATCGTGGGTGCCGAAACGGTACGGCAGGAGGGCTACCGTCCGGCACGCGAGCGGGAGGCCTTCGCGGCGCTGCGGAAGGTTGCCGGGCAGGGGCCCGCGCCGGCGATCGCCGTGGTGAGCGCGAGCCTGGAGCTGGACTTCTCGTGGCCGCTGTTCACCTCGCCGCTGGTGCCCACGCTGGTGCTGACCGGGGCCGCGGCGGCGCCGGAGCGGGTGGCCGCCGCCGAGAAGGCGGGCGCCCGGGTGGTGATCGCCGGGGACGGCATGGGCGTGGACCCGGCTCGCGCCGTACGCGCCCTCGCGGATCTTGGCATGACCCGGCTGCTGACCGAGGGCGGGCCGCGCCTGCTGGGCCAGCTGATCGCGGCCGGGGTGCTGGACGAGCTGTGCCTGACGGTCTCCCCGATGCTCACGGCGGGTGACGCGCAGCGGATCGCCGGGGGCCCCTCGGTGGCGGTGCCCAGGCGGTTCGCTCTCGTGTCGCTGCTGGAGGAGGAGGGATTCCTCTTCAGCCGCTACCGCCGGACCTGAGGCACGGTGCGCGCGGGCCGTGCGGGAGCCGACGCCGTGGGGCGGAGCACCGCGCCCCCGATCGACGCCCCTTCTGTCCCGGTTCACCCCCATGGTGCGGGAGGGTAGTGGAATCACTCGTTCCGTTTAACGCCGGACGGGCACACTAAATCTCGCAGTCCCCGCGCGATCCCGGGGCAGGATGGTTTCCGCAGGGCCTTGAAGCCCCGCGGAGGAGAGAGGCCCCTCGGGGTCCTCGTAGGACTCGAAAAAGAAGGGGCGCCCGTCGTGTTCACGAGCGTACTGATGATCGAGAAGGCCCTCACATCCGCCGACGTGGAGTTCGTCACCACATTGCACGGTGACGAGCCGGTCTCCTTCCACGTCCTGCTGCAGCCCCGCGGCGACCAGGCGGACCGCCTGCTGCGCGCCATCGACGACATCGCCCTCGGCGAGCTGGACGAGGCGGCGCACGAACGGGAGACCCCGGAGGGCAAGGACGCCGCGGCCCTCGGGCAGCAGGCCCTGGAGGTCTCCCTGTCCGCGCTGCACGCGGCGGGCAGCGAGGCGGAGGGGCGGCTCATCGAGGACCACCCCCTGGACGCGCTCAAGACGCTGGTCGAGGAGGTCGACGCGGACGAGGTGATCGTGCTGACCGACCCCCACTACGTGGAGGAGTTCTTCCATCGCGACTGGGCGTCGAGAGCCCGGCACAAGGTCGGCGTGCCGGTGCTGAAGCTGTTCTCGCACAGCAAGGCGCCGTGACCGGTCGGTGTACGGGATCACCGGCGGCACGGCTTAGGCTGGGGCGCTGAACGCACGCCGTACCAGCACTCAGGAGACACGCATGGCACCCGGCCTCCCCACCGCCATGGACCGACCGCACTTCATCGGCATCGGCGGCGCCGGAATGTCGGGCATCGCGAAGATCCTCGCGCAGCGCGGCGCCAAGGTGGCGGGCAGCGACGCCAAGGACTCGCCGACCGCCGAGGCCCTGCGCGCGCTGGGTGCCACGGTGCACATCGGTCACGCGGCCGGGCACCTCGCCGACGACGCCACCTGCGTCGTCGTCTCCTCCGCGATCCGGGCGGACAACCCGGAGCTGGCGCGGGCGGCGGAGCTGGGCATCCCCGTGGTCCACCGCTCGGACGCCCTGGCCCGGCTGATGGACGGCCTGCGCCCGATCGCGGTCGCCGGCACCCACGGCAAGACGACCACGACGTCGATGCTGGCGGTCTCCCTGACGGAGCTGGGCCTCGCCCCGTCGTACGCGATCGGCGGTGACCTGGACGCCCCCGGATCCAACGCCGTGCACGGTGAGGGCGAGATCTTCGTCGCCGAGGCCGACGAAAGCGACCGCAGCTTCCACAAGTACGCGCCCGAGGTCGCGATCGTCCTCAACGTCGAGCTGGATCACCATGCGAACTACGCGTCCATGGAGGAGATCTACGAGTCCTTCCAGACCTTCGCGGGCCGGATCGTCCCCGGCGGCACGTTGGTGGTCGCGGCGGACCACGAGGGCGCGTGCGAGCTGACGCGGCGGCTTGCGGGCTCGGTGAGGACGGTGACGTACGGCGAGTCCGAGGACGCCGACGTCCGTATCCTTTCCGTCGCCCCGCAGGGCCTGAAGAGCCAGGTGACGGTGGACCTCGACGGTTCGGAGCTGACCTTCACGGTCTCCGTCCCCGGCCGCCACTACGCGCACAACGCCGTGGCGGCGCTGGCGGCGGGCGTCGCGCTGGGCGTTCCGGCGGCGGAGCTGGCCCCGGCCCTGGCGGCGTACACGGGCGTGAAGCGCCGTCTCCAGCTGAAGGGCGAGGAGGCCGGCGTCCAGGTCGTCGACTCGTACGCGCACCACCCGACGGAGATGACGGCCGACCTGGAGGCGATGCGTTCGGCGGCCGGGGACGCCCGCATCCTGGTGGTCTTCCAGCCCCACCTCTTCTCCCGCACCCAGGAGCTGGGCAAGGAGATGGGCGAGGCGCTGGCCCTGGCGGACGCCTCGGCCGTGCTGGACATCTACCCGGCCCGCGAGGACCCGATCCCCGGCGTGACGAGCGAGCTGATCATCGAGGCGGCCCGGGCGACGGGCGCGGACGTGCAGGCCGTCCACGACAAGGCGGAGGTCCCCGCGGTCGTGGCGGGAATGGCGAAGCCGGGAGATCTCGTTCTCACCATGGGCGCGGGCGACGTCACGGACCTCGGCCCACGGATTCTGCACCGTCTCGCACAGAAGTAAGGGGTTGGCCTTCATGTCGTACGACGTAGAGAAGCCGGACGAGCAGTGGCGCGCGGAGCTGACCCCGGCGGAGTATGCGGTCCTGCGTCAGGCCGGCACGGAGCCCGCCTTCGTGGGTGAGTACACGAACACCAAGACCAAGGGCGTCTACTCCTGTCGCGCCTGCGGCGCCGAACTGTTCACCTCGGACACGAAGTTCGAGTCCCACTGCGGCTGGCCGTCCTTCTACGACCCGAAGGACACCGACGCGGTGGAACTGCTGGAGGACCGCTCGCACGGGATGGTCCGCACCGAGGTGCGATGCGCCCGCTGCGGATCGCACCTCGGGCACGTCTTCGAGGGGGAGGGCTATCCGACGCCGACGGACCAGCGGTACTGCATCAACTCGATCTCTTTGCGCTTGAGCCCCGAGGGCGATGGCTGACCGGATCGGTCAACAGCCGGGGCTTAGGAGGATCCGGGAGGTGCCGATCCGGCCGAAGCGCCGATCGGCACCCTGGCCGAGTGCGGAAAAATGACAACCCCCGTTGTCGCGTCAACCCCCCGTGGTCATTCAGGCGTGGGGAAGAGCCCGCTCCCTATGAGGCGGCGGTCACCCTCGTGTCATTCCGCTCTGGTCAGGACTCGTTCGAAGACGGACCCTGGCCGTCCGTGGGCGCTGCCTCGTCCGGCCTCTCCCAGACCAGTCTGAGGCGGAAGTTTCCCTCACCCGACGTCTTGGCGATGATGGCGCCCGCTTCTGCGCTGATCTTCACCCCCAACTCCAGTTCGATCGTCTTGGGCCGGACGGGGAGCCTGGTGAGCCGGCCCACCAGTGACTCCGCCGTAGCGCGGACATGGTCGAAGCTCTCGTCCAGCGTCTGGGTGGCCGTCGCCACCACGTCACCGGGACGCGCCGCCCGCACGATGCCGGAGGTGGAGGGGTCCGTCTCCAGCAGCACCTGGATGTCCTCGCCGTCCACCGAGGCATCGAGCGGCACGCGGATGAGTTGGGTCTGCTGAGGCATGCGTTCCTCTTTCGCGATGGGTGACCGACGAGGTGTCCATACGGGTGTCAACACAGGGGTCCGCGGTAGGCCCCGGGGGGCAGCTTCTGTTCGGCGGCGGTCGGCAGCGTCTCGTCACCCAGGATCCGGCAGAACCGGTCCATCCATCGCCGGGCCTGCTCGGCCGGAGCGGGTGGAGCGGAGCCGGCGGGTGCGGGGATCTCCCCGACCGGGTCGCCGTCGGCGGGTGTCACGAAGCCGTTCATGCCCTGCTGGTCGGTGAGGAACACCGTGGGGCCGCTGTCCGGACCGAGCAGTGCCAGGGCCCGCCAGGGAGTGGACACCTGGACGATGCCGGGCTTCGCCGAGCGCCGACCGCCCAGTGTGGTGCCGACGAGGGCCTGGTAGGCCACGATACGCGAGCCCCCGGCGGTGACGGCGACACCGGTGACGGCCTGATCGTCGGGCAGTTGCCGCTGCGCGAGTTGCTTGCCACCGGGCAGCGCGTACGTCGTGACGGTGGTGTGCGTATGGAATCCCTGCGTCCGGATTGTGGCCGCGGTCAGCACGGCTCCGTCCGGGCTGATGTCGAAAGGGGCCGCGCCGTCCAGCCCGCCCAGCGTGAACAGCGTCCGGCCCGTGGGGGACGGCTTGCGCAGATCCCACGTCTTCGCCGACATGACCAGCGAATCGTACGTATCTCCCGTGAAGTTCTGGCCGACGGCGACCAGGGCCTGTCCGTCCGAGGTGAAGGACAGCCGGGTGACCTGCCCGTCGGGGCCCGGCATGGTCTTCTCGATGCGGCCGCTGGCCACGTCCCAGACGATGAGCCGGCCGCCCATGATCCCGGTCAGTGCCACCAACCGCCTGCCCGTGGGGTCGAAGGCGAACTGCGCGTACTGGGTGGGGAACCGTGTCCCCGGCGGCACGGAGATGCTGGGCAGCGAGAGCCCGCCCGAGGGCACGGTCGGCAACGGATCACCCTGGTCGGGGCGGTCCAGCCGGCGCACGACCCGCTCCGTCCGCACGTCGTAGAGCTCGACGGCCGGCCCCCGGGGGTCCACCGGGCCGGTGGACGAGGACGTCAGGGAGTCGCCTGCCCTGACCATCGCCACCAAGGATCCGTCGGGGCTGACGGCCATGGTGTCGACCGGTTCGCCGATGACCTTCTTCTTGACGGCGCTCCCGATGCTCCACACGGTCGTCTTGCCGTCGGCCGTCCACGAGGCGACCACCCGGCCGTCGGCGCTTACCGCTGGCCCGCCGCCCGTCAGGATCGACGTCGCCGACGGCTCGTATGACGGCACCAGCAGGTCGGCGGAGCCGAAGCGCCGGTACATCTCGCCGAGCAGCGCGCGCGTGTCGGGATTGTCCTGTGTGCGATAGGCGCGCAGGGCGAGCAGGAGCGCGCTGTACTGGGCCCCTTGGTCCGTACCGTGCTCCAGATCCCGTGACTGCTGTGCCAGGACGCCCGCGGCCACGGCCGCCGACTGCCGTGCCGTGTTCGCCTCCGCTCCGTACCGCCACGCCCAGGTGCCCGCGCCCGCCGTCAGCATCATGACCGCGGCGATCGCGGCGGCGGTGAGCCGGCGCCGGCGGGCGCCGGAGATAAGAAGCCACGTCCGACCTCATACTGACTGGCCGGGTCCGTGTCGTACTGGAGCCATCCCGTGGCCTGCCGGCCGCGTAGTACCCCGACGCTCCAGACACCGGCGTCGTAGTCCTCGGGGAAGCCGAAGGTACGTACCTGGCGACCCGGTGCGGCTCCGTTCTGCACCAGCGGTGCCGCCACCGCACCGGGCGGGGGATCGGTGAGCAGCCGGAGGACCGCGATGTCCCCGGACTCGTCCGGCTGCGTGGGCACCCACTGCTCGATCAGGGCTTCGAGTACCGTGCCGCGTGCCGCCAGCGGGAAGTCGAGCCTGACACGGCCGCCCGGACACTCCACGGTGTCCTCCGGTAACCCCAGGGCCGCGGCGACCACGTGGGCGCATGTCAGCACATCACGTCCTGCCGTCAGGAATCCGGCACCGGCAGGCCGGTCCGCCTCGTCGAGGACCCGGACCACCGCCGCGTCGCTCGGCACCGCACTGCCCGCCTCCATGGGGCACCCCCGCCTCCGGCTCTGCCACGCCTGCGCCAACAGGGGTTGAAAGTACACGAGGTCAGGTGGCCCATGAGAGGCCGTGGCACCGGTCCTCTCAGACCGCCGGCAACAACACCGCTGATGCTCCGTACGTCAACCAGCCCGCCGCTCATTGCAACGTGGTCTGCGCCGTGGCCGTCGGGCCGTCAGCGGTGGCTGAGTACAGGTCGTGCGAGGCGATGCCGTGGGCCGTGTGCGCCATGTCGCTGAGCGGCTTCAGACCGCGCCGCAGCATCTTCCGCCCGAAGACGACCAGCGACAGCAGGGCGAGTGCGAACGCCACCACCTGGACCATGATCAACTGCCGTACGGTGTTCTGGATGTCCGCCCTGGGCGCGGCGCTGACCAGGACCACTCCGGGCTCGACCTCGCAGGCACGCAGCCGGTAGGCGCGCCCTCACCGTCGATCCGGGGTGAGCATCGGCGCAAGGACGGTGATGGCGAGCAGCCCGGTGGCCGGTCGGCCCGTGCGGCCGTCGTACCGCGGGACTTCCCGTCGCCACGGCACCCGTGTGAGGCGGGGCGACCGCCAGGTCACCGGCCACGGAGCCGCAACATGAGCCGTCTACACTCTCCCCGCAACGGCTCGTGCGACATCGGCCGGGATCAGCCGCTCCTGCCACACCCGAAGGGTATTCGGCGCTTTGATACGGATAGATTCAGTCACCAAGCGGTACCCGGACGGCACGGTGGCGGTCGACCGGTTGTCGTTGGAGATACCGGACCGCTCGATCACCGTCTTCGTCGGCCCCTCGGGCTGCGGCAAGACGACGACCCTCCGCATGATCAACCGGATGATCGAACCGAGCGAGGGCACGATCACCCTCGACGGCGTCGACATCGGCAAGCAACCCGTGAACTCGCTGCGCCGGTCGATGGGTTACGTCATCCAGAACGCCGGTCTCTTCCAGCACCGCACGATCGTCGACAACATCGCGACCGTGCCCCGGCTGCTCGGCTGGAGCAAGGACCGGGCCCGGGCACGGGCCCGGGAACTGATGGAACGGGTCGGGCTCGACGCGTCGCTCGCCAAGCGGTACCCGTACCAGCTCTCCGGCGGACAGCAACAGCGCGTCGGCGTGGCGCGGGCGCTCGCTGCGGACCCGCCGGTGCTGCTGATGGACGAGCCGTTCTCCGCCGTGGACCCGATCGTGCGCAAGGGCCTTCAGGAGGAACTCCTGCGTATCCAGGACGAGCTGGGCAAGACCATCGTCTTCGTCACCCACGACATCGACGAGGCGATCCGGCTCGGCACGATGGTCGCCGTCATGCGGACCGGCGGCAGGCTCGCCCAGTTCGCGCCGCCCGCCGAGCTGTTGTCGTCCCCGGCCGACGCGTTCGTGGAGGACTTCCTGGGCACCGACCGCGGCATCCGGCGGCTGTCGTTCTTCACCTCCGAGACCCTTCAGCTGAAGAAGACGCCGATCGTCGCCCTCGACTCCACCTCCGAGCAGATCGCCTCCCGTGGCGCGCCCGACGTGCCGTACCTGCTCGTCACCGACCTCGACGGCAGGCCGCTCGGCTGGAGCGAACCCAAGGACCTCGCCGCCGGGGGCATCGCGCCGGAGCGACTGCTTCCGTACGGGCGGCCGTTCGAGTACGGCAAGGACTCTCTGCGCGCCGCCCTCGACGGCGCCGTGCTCTCGCCCACCGGCTGGGCCGTCGCGGTGGACGGCACCGGCCGGGTGGTCGGGGTCGTGTCGCAGGAGACCATCGGTGAGGCGATCCGCAGCGCCCACGCGGCGGGCCACCGGGACGAGAAGGTCGCCGGATGAGCGGGTTCTTCGACATCCCGAGCGACCTCCAGCACAGCTGGCTCGGTCTGATCGGGCTTCACTTGAGGGAGGCCCTGCTGCCGGTCCTGGCCGGTCTGGTCGCGGCCCTGCCCATCGCCCAGCTGTGCGTGCGGCTGCGCTGGCTGTACCCGCCGGTGCTGGGCGTGACGACGGTGCTGTACGCCATCCCGTCGCTGGCGTTCTTCGTCGTGCTCATCGACTACACCGGCCAGAGCGAGATCACCGTGATGATCCCGCTGGCGGTGTACAGCCTGGTGGTGCTCGTTCCGGCGATCGTGGACGGTGTCCGCTCGGTGCCGCAGGAGACGCTGGCCGCGGCCACCGCCATGGGCTTCGGCCCCGTACGCCGTTACGTCCAGGTGCAGTTGCCGATCGCCGTGCCCGCCATCCTCGCGGGCCTGAGGGTGGCGACCGTGTCGAGCATCAGCCTGGTCAGCGTCGGCGCGCTCATCGGCAACCAGGGTGCGCTCGGCAACCTGCTCGCCGACGCGATGTTCTACCACCGGCCCGCGCTGGCGGTGAACTCCGTGGTCACCACGGCCGTCCTCGCCATCCTCGTCGACGCTCTGCTGGTGCTCGTACGGGTCCTGCTGACGCCCTGGATGCCGCGTGGCGCGCGCACGAAGCAGAAGGCACTCGCGCGGCCCGAACCGGCCGCCGTCGCAGTGGAGGACGCGGCCCGGTGAACGTACTGAACTTCGTCAACGCGTTCTTCAGCGACAGCGCACACTGGCACGGCTACGACGGCATCCCCCACCGTCTCCTCGAGCACGTCCAGTACTCGCTGATGGCGCTCGTCATCGCCGCCGCCATCGGGCTGCCGGTGGGTCTGCTGACCGGCCACACCGGCCGCGGCGGCAACGCCCTCGCCTTCATCGCCACCGCCGCCCGGGCGTTGCCCAGCTTCGGTCTGCTGGTGCTGATGTTCGTGCTGCTCGGGCTCGGGCTGCTCCCCGTGATGATCCCCCTGGTGGTGCTCGCCGTGCCGCCGATCCTGGTGACCACGTACGAGGCCGTGCGGTCCGTCGACCCGTCCCCGGTGGACGCCGCGCGGGGCATGGGCATGACCGAACCGAGGATCCTCTTCGCGGTCGAGATGCCGGTCGCGCTGCCGCTGATCCTGAGCGGTCTTCGCTCGGCGGCCATCCAGATCGTCTCGACGGCCACCATCGCCGCCTATGTCAGCCTCGGCGGCCTCGGGCGCTACATCGTGGACGGGCTCTACCAGCGCAACTACGAGAAGGTGGTGGGCGGTGCCACGCTGGTGGCCGTGCTGGCGCTGGCGACGCTCACCTTGTTCTGGGCGGTGACGCGGGTCGCCGTCTCCCCGGGTGTGCGCAGGAGCGCCTGAGGACGCACACAGGGCCCGGGGCGAGCAACCGCCCCGGGCCCTCCTGCGTCCGTGTCATCCCTCCGTACGGGCCAGCGCCAGCTCGAGTACGACGAGCAGCGCGTCGCGGACCGAGCCGCGCTCCCGGGCGTCGAAGACGACGACCGGGACGTGTTCGGAGACGTCCAGTGCCCAGCGGACCTCGTTGACGTCGTACTCCACCTTGCCGTCGAAGGCGTTGAGGGCGACCGCGAACGGGATCTCCTTGTGCTCGAAGTAGTCCACGGCCGCGTAGCAGTCGTCGAGGCGGCGCGTGTCGACGATGACGAGTCCGCCGACCGCACCTTCCACGATGTCGTCCCACATGAAGCCGAACCGGTCCTGTCCGGGCGTGCCGAACAGGTACAGCTTCAGGGTCGGGTCGATGGTGATGCAGCCGAAGTCCATCGCGACCGTGGTCGTGGTCTTGCGCGGGGTGTGCGTGAGGTCGTCCACGCCCGCCGCGACCTCGGTGATGGCCGCTTCGGTGGTCAGCGGCTCGATCTCGGAGATCGAGCCGACGGCGGTGGTCTTGCCCACCCCGAAACCGCCCGCGATCACCATCTTGACCGGCAGCGGCGGTCGTACGGCGGTCTGCGCTACCGCGCCGCGGGCGACCGGTTCAGTCGGTGTCACGGAGTACCCCCCGGGAGTCGGGGATGGCCCGAAGGCCATCGATAACCCTTCGCAGGACGGACGCGTCGTGCGTGACGTCGGTGTGTGGCACGTACACCGTCAACTGCCCGGCGGCGCGCAGGTCCTCGGCGAGGACCCGGACCACGTTGAGGTGCAACCGCAGCCGGACCGCGATCTCCGCGATGGACTGCGGCTGCCTGCATGCGGCAACGATGTCGTGCTGCTCGAACGAGAGCCGGTCGAGTACTTCGAGACCCGCGGCGGTGGCCACCACCTGGGTCTCGACGGGGACCGGCCGTCCGGACGTGGTGGGCGCCACCCGGCCCGCGGTGACCAGGAACGGCCGTACGGCGGGGACGGGGCCGACCGGTTCCCCCGGGCCCGGCGTGAACCCGTCCTCGCCGGCACCGCGCGAAGTGCGGCCGTCCGCCATGGGCGCTACTTCCTTCCTCGACCGGGCGGAGACCGGTCACCCCGTCGAGGCGGCGCCGACGCTGTTCTTCAGCTCCAGCACGAGCTGGGGGCTGAGGGCGGCGCCGGCCCGGTTGGCGAACAGGGTCATCTCATAGGCGATGTTGCCCAGCTTGGCCTCCTTGTCGGTGACCACGCCGAGCACGGCGCCGCTGCCGATGGCGGAGACCAGGACGTGACCGCCCTCCAGGTCGATGATGACCTTGTTGAGGCCGCCCAGGCCGTAGTTGCCGGATGCGCCGGCGGCGAGGCTGGTGATGCCGGAGACGATCGCGGCGAGCCGCTCCGAGTCGGCGTGCTCGCGCAGCTCGGAGACGGCGATGAGCAGGCCGTCGGAGGAGACGGCGATGGCGTCGACGACGCCCGCGGTCTCGGTCGCGAAACGGTTGAGCAGCCAGGTGAAGTCTGCTGCGGCGGCCTGCAGGTCGGCAGGCGTGGTGCCTCCCGTCGGAGTGTCACCTGTCGACGTACTCACTGCTCCGCTCCTTCCGGGAGGTGGTTCTGGTCGTGCGTGTCGTGGGGGGTCGTTCGGGTGGTGCTGTCGCGGTGGGCGCGCTCCACCGCGGCCTCGAACTCCTCGAGCGCGGACCGGACTTCTTCCGCGTCGGCGGGCCGGGGAACCCGCACCGCCTGCCGGCCGGCGTCGGCGGTGGTCCGCAGCGTCGCTCCCCGGACCCGACGGCGCAGGGGCCGCGCGGCGCCGGGAGCGTCCTCGGCGGGTGAGGGCGTCGGCCCGGTGCCCTCCGTGCGGGGGCGGGGGACGAGCGGGGGATCCTCGGCACGGTCGTGCGCAGCCGTACGGTCGGGGGAGCCGTCACGGCCGCGCGGACGGGGCTCCGTACGGTCCGCACGCTCATGGAGGTCTTCGGCCGCTTCCTCCTCGGCCTTGACCGGCTCACCGGGCGGGACCCGCCGGGGCAGGGCACCGGGCCGGGCCTGCGAAGCGCCGCCCACCGGCAGGGCGCCGGGCCCTCCGGCGGCCCGGGTCTCGTCCGGGGCGGAGGCGGGCGGTTCGGCGGCCGAGGAGACCTCCGGGGCGACGACGGCCGACGGCACCGGGCCGGACGGGTCAGCGGCGGACGTCCGCCCGGCCGGGACCGACACCTCGGCGGTCGGCTGAGCCGGGGCGGCGGGCGCGGGTTCCGCCCCCGGCGCGTCCACCGGGCTCATCGTCAGCAGCAGCGAGGTGGGGATCTCCACCGTCGCCGTGACACCACCGCCCGGCGTACGGGCCAGCACGACCCCGACCTCCCAGCGGCGCGCCAGGGTGCCGACCACGAACAGGCCGAGCACCCTCGTCGGTACGACGTCCAGGCGCTCGCGGCGGATCAGCCGCGCGTTCTCCTCGGCGAGCCGCTCGGCGCTCATGCCCAGGCCGTGGTCGGCTACCTCGATCACCGCACCCTCGCTGCCCCTGCGGACCGTCACCTCGACAGGGCTGCCCGCGGGTGAGAACCCGACGGCGTTCTCCAGGAGTTCGGCGACCATCAGCGTCAGGTCGCCGATGATGTCGGGCTCCACCATGATCTCGGTCTCGGCGTGCAGCCGCACCCGCTGATAGCCCTCGATCTGGCCGAGCGCGGCGCGTACCACGTTGGTGAGCGGGGTGGGTCCGGCGGCCAGGACCGTCTCGCGGATGCCGGCGAGCAGCATCAGGCTGTCCGCGTTGCGCCGAAGTCGTACGGCGATGTGGTCGATGGAGTAGAGGCGTTCGAGGAGTGCGGGGTCGGTCTCGCCGCGTTCCACCGCGTCGATCAGCGCCAACTGGCGGGTGGTCAGGTTGCTGACCCGGCGTCCCACGTTGCCGAACATCTCGGCGACGTTGCGGCGGCTGAGCACCTGGCGCTCCAGCAGCGCGGCCGCGGTGGTCTGCACGTGGTTGAAGGCCTCGGCGAGTTCTCCGATCTCGTCCCGCGCGGTGACCGGAACCTCCCGCAGCCGCGGCGGCCCGTCGTCCTCGGCGTCGTCGTCCGCCACACGGGCCAGCTCCCGCCCGGCGACCTCGGCGACCTGCTGGGCGACGCCGGTGAGCGCCTGGACCGGCCGCACCACCGAACGGCGCACGGCCACCGAGAGGGCGAGCCACCCGACGAAGCCGAGGAGCGCGAGGCCCAGCAGCAGACCGGCACGCCACCACGCGTCGTTCGAGGCGCCGTCGGCGCGGTCGGCGATCTGGCCGATGAGTGAGGCGGTGATCCCCAGCCGGCTCTCGGCCTGCTTCGGATAGTCGGGGTAGTGGTACAAAGCTTCGGCGAACGCCCGGTGGATCTCCGCCGGGGTGTTCGCCTGCAGCCCGCTGGGGTCGATCTGCAGCTCGGCATAGGACTCGGCGATGGCCCGCTGCGCGAGGGTGTGTTCGATCCCGGAGAGCTCCTCCGTCTGCTGCTCGGTGGCGAACCGCCCGAAGCGGTCGGCCTGGTAGGTGTAGAGCTCGTAGGAGCCGACCGCGGCCGTGAACTCGATGAGTGCGTTGGTGTCACCGGTCGTCGCCGAGAACACGCTGGTCTCGAAGGCGCTGTGGGCGGCGTCGGCGCGCAGCAGGGAGTCCAGCAGATTGCCGGTGAAGGTGGCGGCGAGCGCCGCGTTGCGGTCGAGGCCGAGCCCGTCGATCAGGCCCTCGGCGGCGTTGGTGTAGGCCGGGTCGATGTTGTCGGCGGGCAGATAGCTCTGCGCGACCGTCTCGCGCAGACTGGTCAGGCCCTCGATCTCCTTGAGTGCCTGTGCCTCGGTGTCCGGCAGCCGGTCACCGAAGGTGCCGCGGACCTTCTCGACCTGGGAGTCCACCGCGGCCTGTGCCTTGCGAAAGGCGGCGAGCGAGGGCTTCGCGCCGACGCCCGCGGCCTCGTACCGCACGGAGAGCAGGATGGCCTGCTGGTGCTCGCGCTCCACCTGGTCGACGAGGACCGCGACCTGCTCGCTGTCGCGCACGAGCTGGGCCGCCGACGCCGCGCTGCGCGCCTGCCCCACCTGGTCGCTGATGAGATAGGTGAGCAGCACGGCGACCACGGCGAGCGGTACGCCGACGAGAACGTTGAGCTTGCGCCTGAACGGCCACCGGACGGCGAAGCCGCGTATGCCGCTCCCCGGCGGCGGCGACGGCGCCGGCCGGGCCGGCGCGTCCACTTCGTTCGTGGACACCAAGCCTCCTTCGAAGGCGTCTTTGGGGCGCGGGAAGAATGCACGTGACCGTAATCGATCGACCGGGATCACAAGCGGAACGACCGGGGTCGACGCAGAACGGTACAAGGCGGCCCGGAACGCCGTTGTCGGCCCACACTGCAGCCCGTCGCCAACTTCCCGGAGAGTACCGCCTCTTGGAGGCTTGTTTCCGTTCGCCCTACGTCAAGAATCCATTACAAAGAGCGCGTGGTTCCGCCCCCGTCCGTCCGTCACTTCTTCACAACCGGACGTTCACAACCGGCCGTGTATCGAGGCCAATCGGTGACCAGAATGCTCTTGACTGAGTGAGAACGGGCTGGATTGGATCAGTAGAGTGCGACACCCGCACCCCGCACAGCCCAAATCCCTCAGCCCGGAACGGGAATCGTGACTTCTACCGCGAACACCAGCACGTCCAGCAGGAGACTCCCCGGTGCGGCCGCCGTCGCCCTCGCCGCCACGGCGGCACTGCTCGCGGGGTGTTCCTCGTCCTCCGACAACAAGTCCGACAACCCGCTCTCGGGTGGCAAGGCCGACGGCAGCACTGTCGTCGTCGGTTCCAACAACTTCGCCGAGAGCATCCTGATCGCCGACATCTACGGCGAAGCCCTCAAGGCCAAGGGCATCAAGGTCACCTACAAGCCCAACATCGGCAGCCGTGAGACCACCTACGGCCTGCTGAAGAACGGCTCCATCACGGTCCTGCCGGAGTACAACGGCGCGCTGCTGGCCTACCTCGACAAGGACGCCGCCCCGAAGACGGTGGCCGCCACGACGGCTGCCATCAACGCCAAGCTCGACTCCAAGCTGACGCTGCTCGAGCCGGCGCCGGCGCAGGACAAGGACTCGGTCACCGTCAACGCGGCCACCGCGAAGAAGTACAACCTCACCGACAAGTCCAGCATCGCGGACCTCAAGGACATCGCCAAGGACCTGGTCATCGGCGCCTCTCCGGAGTTCCAGACCCGGCAGCAGGGCCTGGAGGGCCTGAAGACGGTCTACGGGCTCCAGTTCAAGTCCTTCAAGGCCCTCGACGCGGGCGGCCCGCTGACCCAGGCGGCGCTGAAGAAGAACACCGTGCAGGCCGCGGACCTCTTCACCACGGACCCGACCATCACCAAGGAGAAGCACGTCGTCCTCCAGGACACGAAGAACCTCTTCGGGTTCGAGAACGTGCAGCCGCTCGTCTACAAGTCGGGGCTGTCCCAGAAGGGCGTCGACGCGCTCAACGCGGTGTCGGCCAAGCTGGACACGGCGGCCCTGCTGGACCTCGACACCCAGGTGCAGCTCGACAACAGTGACCCGCTCGACGTCGCCAAGGCCTGGCTGAAGTCGGTCGGCCTGGGCTGAGGTCCGCGCCGCGGACACCGCGCCGCGGACACCGCGGACGGACCGCCGCGGGCGCCCGACTCCTCCGGAGCACCGGGCGCAGGCGTCGTTCTCGACGGCACCGGTCCCCATGCCGGCGGGGTGGTCGGGCCACGGGCGCGGCCGGGCCCCCGTGTCCTCACAGGCCACCGACTGGACCGCGCCCGGCGGCTCTCCGGCGGGCGCGGTCCAGCCGGTGGCGCCCGCCCCTCCGTGCTGGTCGGGGCGGACGACGAGGCCGGGCACGGACTGCTGCCGTGCGGCTCGGAGTCCATCCCGCCATGAACGAGTACGGCGGCGGTCGGCGGGCTGCTGCGCGCCCCGTGGGGGGCGGGGAAGTGGTCATCATGCGGCTTGGCCGCGTGGGTGTGACCAGCCGGACGCGGCCCGCAGTACGTCGACTACCGCACCCGGCAGTGCACCGAGTGCTCTTCGAGCGGGAACGTTCCGCCCACCACGTCCTCGGCGAACGCCTTCGCCGCGTCGTCCATCACCTGACGCAGGTCCGCGTACTTCTTCACGACTTCGGCACCCGGCCACCGGTCAGCCTCAGCATGTCGGTCCACACCAGGACCTGCGCGTCCGTGTCCGGGCCCGCGTCGATGCCCGGCACCGGCGATCTGACCGCGTCGGCCCGGACCGGGCTCTCCCTGATCGGCGAACGCCCCTGGCGGCTCAGCGTCCCCGCGGGAGGCCTCCCCGCGCCCGTGCCTCCGCGGCCCGCTGACATACTCGCCCTCCTGCGCGGCAATGCCTCGCGCACGGCGGGCGCTGCCCGGTGCCCGTCGGCGCAGTTGTGAAGGTGCCCCCCGGCTCGCCGTCAGGGACGCGGGGAACTGCGCGGACCAGCCACGACGAACCCGTAGCCGGCCAACGGCAGTCCCCCTACGGGCGACACCCCCACCTCACGGCTTACGGGCAACCGCCCCGTACATCGCGATGTCCTCGTCCCGGATCCCCTGCTCGCCGGTCCCGTCCGGGTGCCACTTGTGGACCTGGACCACACCGGGCTCGGCCAACTCCAGCCCCTCGAAGAACTCGTGCGCCTCATCGATCGTCCGCAACCGCATCGGCATGTTGCGCGCCGCGTACTCACGGGCCACGCGCCCCACCTCCTCCGGCGCGAACTCGGCGGTACCGATGGACATGGCCAGATAGCTTCCGGACGGCAGCGGTTCGAGCAGACGGCGCACGATGCCGACAGCGTCGTCCTCGTCCAGGATGAAGTGGACGATCGCGATGACCGTGAGGGCGACCGGCCGGTCGAGGTCCAGGATCTCGCGGAACTCAGGGGCGCCCAGGATGGCTTCAGGGTCCCGGAAGTCGGCCTCGATGTACGCGGTCTTCCCCTCGGGCGTGCTGGCGAGCAGGCCCTGGGAGAGGGTGAGCACGATCGGGTCGTTGTCGACGTACACCACCCGGGACTCGGGGGCCACCGACTGAGCGATCTCGTGGAGGTTGGGCGAGGTGGGGATGCCGGTGCCGATGTCCAGGAACTGGCGTATCCCCGCCTCCTCGGCGAGCCAGCGCACCGCCCGGTTCATCCAGTCGCGGTTGGCGCGCATATGGACGGGAAGGGCGGGCCACTCCCGGGACATGGCGTCGCCGGCCTCCTTGTCGGCCGGGTAGTAGTCCTTTCCGCCGAGGATGTAGTCGTAAATGCGCGCCGAGTGCGCGCTCTCGGTGTCGATACGGTCGGCCGGCCATCCGTTGTCGGGCAACGCCGTCTCCTCTTCCGGAGGTCTTGTCGGGGGTGGGCAAGAGAAACAAGCGGTCAATGGGGAAAGCAAAAGGGAGAACGCAGCGATAGAAAGCAGCGTGTCACAGCAGGAAGTCGGCCTCGCCCGCCTTCACACTCGCGAGGAATCCCGCCATCTCCTTCGGCGTGAGGACCAGCGCGGGGCCTTCCGGGTCGGTGGACTGCCGCAGGGCCACGCTGCCGTCGGGCAGCTTCTTCGCCTCCACGCAGGCGCCGCCCGCGTCGTCGCTCCAGGGCTTGGACCAGCCGCGGACGCCGAGGGCGTGGGACGGCATGCAGCTCCGTATGGGGTAGGACATTCTCACAACTCCTTGCGAATCGCACCGAGTACGGCCTCGGTCTTCCTGGCGGGCGCTGCCTGTGCGCCCAACCGGTCCAGGGCCTCGCGGTAGACCACGACGTCGTCGGTCTTGTCGAGGTAGACGGCACCCACGAGGCCGCTGAGATACACGATGTCCGGCAGCTCGGGGGCCCGGAACCGGAAGAGATGGAACGCACCGGCGCGCATGGCCGGGTGCGGGCCGTTCCTGAACGGCATGACCTGCAAGGTGACATGGGGGAGCGCGTTCATCGCGATCAGATGGTCGATCTGTGCGCGCATCACCTCAGGGCCGCCCACCGGCCAGCGCAGAACCGTCTCGTCCATCACGATCCACACGCGCGGCGGCGAGGGCCGCGACAGCAGCTCCTGCCTCCGCATGCGCAGCGCCACCCGCCGCTCGGTCGCCTCGGCCGGAGCGTGCGGGTTCCCGGCGCTCAGCAGAGCGCGCGCGTAGTCGTGTGTCTGCAGCAGCCCGGGCACGAACTCCGCCTCGTACGCACGGATCTGCACTGCCGCCTGTTCCAGGCTCAGATACGCCGCGAACCAGTCCGGCAGCACATCGCGGTAGGTGTGCCACCAGCCGCGCTTGTTGGCCTCGCGGACCGACTTCAGGAACGTGTCGATCTCCTGCTGGTCCGTGACGCCGTACGTCTGCAGGAGCTTCTCGGCGTCCGCGAGGCGCAGCCTGGCCACCTTGGCCGCCTCCATGCGGCGGATCGTGGAGTGGCTGACGCCGATCGCCTCGGCGGCCTGCTCGTACGTCAGTCCTGCGCGCGTCCGCAGCTCCTCCAGCTGTCTGCCGAGGATCATGCGCAGCACGGAAGGGGCACCGCCCCAGTCGGTCTCCGCGGTCACGCCTACCCCCTCACCCGGGATGCACGGTCGCAGTCTGTCACGATCACCCGTCGACCGGAGCAGCATGCACCCCACGAAATGCAATTTTCAACTTGCTGGTTGCGAGGCGTCGTTGGCGGGTGCCACAGTGTTCACAGCGTCGGCAGTCGGCGAACGAAGGCGTGGAGCAGCCCAGTTGGGGGAGACGGAGCTGCGACCCGGTGTATGCGGAGCGAGATGCACGGGGCGCGTGCCGCGACGTCCGGCGGTGGGGCATCGGCCAGGGTGCCCAGGCAGACGAAAGGCGAACGGCGATGGCTCCGCCCTCCCTCCCCCAGTCCTTGGGCCGCCTCCCCGGGGGCGTGTCACCCCACAGGTCCGATGTCTTCGACCTCCCGGCCGTCCCGGCCGCGGTGGGGTTGGCCCGCAGGAACGTCAGAGGGCTGCTCGGCCGATGGGGCACCGGAGAGGGGATCCTTGACAACGCTGTCCTCGTGACCTCCGAGCTCGTCACCAACGCGGTCATGCACACCGCGAGCGACCGGATCGTCTGCCGGTTACGCACCGACGGCCACCGACTTCACATCGAGGTCCAGGACGAGAACCGGGGCGGGACCCTGCCGGCCCGGCGCCACCCGGGACCGGACGACCAGAGCGGCCGCGGGCTCCTGCTGGTCGACGTGCTCAGCAGCGACTGGGGGATACGGGACGCCCCGCACGGCTCCGGTCGCGTCGTCTGGGCCGAACTGGTACCCGAACCCGGCGAAGCCGTGGCGACCGGCCCGCCCACCGCCCCGCGCCTCAGGCCCGCCCCCCACCCGGCCGACTGAGCCGAAGGGGCGCACCGGAGGCGAGACACCGAGCGCGTGGAGGCCCGAGGAGGGCCGAAAGCGGTCGGCCTCTCGACACCGGCTGAGGCGCCCCGGAGGCGAACGAGCAACGAGGACCCGCCGCCCCATGGAACGACTGCACGCCCCTGACCGGTTGCCGCACCCGCCCGCCGACCGCCTGGCGCTCCCGCAAGAGCTGACCGCCGCCCTCGGGTACGACGCGGTGGGCACCACGCGGGAACACGGGGAACGGATCATGAAGTGCCTGCCTCGCGTCGGCTGTGTCTTCGCCGACGGCCTCCGCTGGTGGTGGATCGTGCCCGCGGGCTCCGACATAGGCGTCACCTGGCCGCCGTCGACGAGCTATGCCGTCGACGCGTACCTGGGGCGCGACGACGCGGTGCCGGAGGCACGCCTGACCGACCCTTCCTGGAGCGGCCCCCGCACCGGCCCTCCGCTGCTGATCCACCACCCGGACGGTGACTCTCCGTACACGCCGCCCATCCCTCTGTACTTCCTCGCCTGCCGTCTGGCCGGCAGCACCCCGCACTGGTCGCCGGGTGTCGGCGCCCGAGGCGGTTCCGGGCCTCAGGCGCCACGCCGGTGCTCCTCCGGATGACTCCCGGCGTCCGGAGGAGCATCCTTGCTAGGGCACGATCGGGGTACCCGGAGACCCTGAGCGAAGGACGCAGGAACGAGGGAGGAGGTGCCCGGCATCTCCCCCTGGGAACCGGGCGGTGTGGTCATGGTCAAGAACGAGAAACGCGGCAAGGGGGGAGTCTCCAGTGACTCGGCGTTCGGCGCACCGTGCTGGGTCAGTCTGAGCACCCGCGATCTGGAGGCCGCGGAGAAGTTCTACAGGGCCGTGTTCGGCTGGGAGTGGCGGCCCAACAGTCTGGGCGACCGGTTCAGGGTGGCCCTGGCGGACGGGGTGCCGGTGGCGGGGATCGCCGCCGTTGCCTCGATGTGGCAGATGGCCGTCGCCTGGACCCCCTACTTCGCGGTCGCCAGCGCCGACGAGGCGGCCGCCCGCTGCCGCGAGCGCGGCGGCACGTCGGCCGTCGGTCCGCTCTCCCTCCCGCCCGGGCGGGCGGCCCTGCTCGCGGACCGCGACGGAGCCGTCTTCGGTATCTGGGAGGGCCCGCTCGTGACGGGCTGGGAGGAGTGGCGTGAGGCCGCCCCCACCTTCATACGGCTGCACACCCGCGACGCCTTCGATGCCGCGATCTTCTACGGGGAGGTCCTCGACTGGGCTTCTGCGCGCCCCGGCTGCTGCGAGGTGCACTACGACGGTGACGAGGTCGTCCTGCGCAGCGATGGAACGGTGGTGGCGCGGATCCACTCGGGGGCGGTGGAGGCGGCGCCCGACCCCACCATCCGGCCGCACTGGCAGGTCCACTTCGTGGTCGGCGACGTCGATGCCTGCGTCCGGGCCGCCCGCGCGCACGGCGGCTGCGTGCTGCAGTGGGAGCAGGGCGCCGAGGACGCGATACTGACCGACCCGGACGGCGCACGCTTCACCGTGTCCGCCAAGCGGCAGGACTGAGCCGGCGGCGGTGCCCATCGTGCTCACAGCTCCCGGTCGGGGTGCCCTCGTCCACCCGGTGCGTCTTGATCCATATGGCCCCGCGGCGGCAGCGGGACTTCTCTGCGGCCGTTCGATTCAACGAGGCGGCCATTCCCTTCAGCGGGATTGCCGCGAATGTCGCGTATGGGGGTGCTCACGTTTCGGGGTGGGAGGTCGTACGCCTCGGCGGGCGGGTGCCGGCGGAAGGCCCCGTGGTGATGTGGGGTCGGGGCGACCGGTGCCCGCCCGCCGAGGGGCGGGAGGGTGTCAGGACGTGGCCGCGTCGACAGTGGGGGGCTGTGTGCGACGGCGGCGCAGGACACCCCGGCGCGGCTCCTGGGCGGGCAGCCAGCCGAAGGCCAGGCAGCTGCCCGTCGCGCCCAGCAGCAGGCCGATCAGGAAGCCGCCCAGGTTGGATGTCAGCCAGGTGCCCGGGGAGAGCAGGATGCCGATGATCGAGTAGAACAGGCGCTGGGCCGGATTGAAGAGGAGCAGCAGTCCGCACAGCATCATCACCGCCGGCAGCAGATATCCCGCCAGGCCCTGCATGCCGATGTGCATGACCACCTTCATCGACGCCTTCTCCGTGAGGAGTATTTCCGCTCCGCCCAGCGTCAGCAGCAGTCCGCCCCAGAAGGGCCGGTCCGCCCGCCACTGGCGGAAGGCGGTCCTCGCCCGGCCCGCCATCAGCAACCCGTGTCGCTGAAGCCGAGCTTGAGCCCTGGCAACTTGAAGACCCCGGCCGTGGTGGCGTAGTTGGTCTGCCGCAGTTTGGCGATGTGCACGGTGTCCGCCTGCTGGCTGAAGACGCCCTTGTTGCCCTGCACCCCGGCCTTGCTCAGGGTGCTCGCGTCGTTGCCGATCTCGATGGCGTTGAATTCTGCGTCGCCGGACAGATCGGTCGAGTCGGTGGTCAGATCGCTGGCGATCACCTTGTCCTTGCCGCCACCGGCGGTGATCTTCAGGTTGGTGCCCCCGAGGTCGACGCTCTGGCACAGCTTGACGAGCGTCGCGTTCTTGATCGCGGAGGTGACGACCAGCACCTGGCCGCCGGTGTCGCCGGCGTTCGGGCTGTCGTCCGCCATGGTGTCCAGGGCGCCGAACTGCTCGAAGCCGGTGCCGTTCAGATCCTCGGCGGTGACCGTGAACGGCATGCCGGAGATGGCGAACTGCACGCCCAGAGCCCCCTGGGCGGTCATGATCGCGAGACCGGCGGCGATCGCGGTGGCAGGCACCGCCATCACCGCGGCGCGGCGCAGGCGGACCCGCCCGCGTCGTTCGGGTGACCCTTCGGCGGTGGAACCGCTTTCCGGGTCTTCGGGGGTGGAACCAGGGGACGCCGTGGCGTCCGAGGACGAGGCCATGTCTGCTCCTGGGCACAGTCAATGCAAGTGGGGCTTCGCTGGCACGTTGTCCTGGCGCGGGCAGCGGCTGCCGCGCACGCCTCCCCACACCTCCCGGCGTGTGCAAGGGCTTGCCTCGTGGCGCGGCAGTTGCCGCTGAGGAAGTTACCGGGGGTTACACCGAAGGGTCAAGGGAGTTGTATCAAAAGGGTGTTGATTGTGCGGCGCCTGTGCGTGCGGGCCGCCGCCGACCTTTCCGGGAGGCGCCCGCCGACCTGCGCCGCTGCGGCAGGTGTCACCAACCTCCGTGCGTTGTATTGACGTTGACGGTTGATCAGGTCTACAACTTCCCCTGTTTTCCACGGATCCGTGGCGTCGGATCCGTCGTACGGCGCGCGTCACTCTCCCGGCCCCGTCCTCCTGGGGTGTCGGTGACACCTCTGCACGCGCGGTGCGATGCACGGATCCTTCACATCCGACCGCGATCCAGCACCCTCCGTGACACCGGCACGGTCGTCTTCCCCCTGCCCGCGGACCGTCCTCGGTCCCCCCCGCTGTCGCTGCCGGCCCGTCGCGTACGGAGAAGGCGTCACGGGCCGGCAGCGGCACACATCACCCGCACACCCCCCACTTCGGAGAAGAGGCACCTCCATGCGTACGACCCGATCCCTGCTCGCCGTCGCCGTCGCCGTCGCCGCCCTCGCCGTGGCCACGGCCTCCCTCGCCTCCGCGGACGGCGCCGTGCTCACCACCGGCGGCGTGGGCGGCACGGCCGTCGCCGTCGGCGATGTCCTCAACGCCTCGCTGGCCAGTGGCACCGCGGCCACGCTCTACTCCAGCGCCACCGGCACCAGTGGCGTCTCCTGCAGCTCGTCGACGTTCACCGCCGCCGTCACCGACAACCCTGCCGCGCTCGGCACCGCCACCGAGTCGCTCACCGGCCACACCTTCGACAGCCGCAGCTGCACCAGCAACGTCACCGGTGTCCTGGGCGTCTCCAGCATCACCGTCGACAACCTGCCCTACACCACCACGGTCGCCTCCGACGGCACGGTCACCGCCACCCCGGCCGCCGGCTCCACCATCCAGACCACGGTCAAGCTGCGCACCCTGCTCGGCACCGTCACATGTGTCTATCAGGCCCCGAGCCTGACCGGCACGGCCGGCAACACCGACAACAGCATCGCCTTCACCGGTCAGCAGTTCACCAAGTCCTCCGGCTCCCCGCTGTGCTTCGGCAACGGCTACTTCACGGCGAAGTACGCGCCGGTCACCGACACCACGCAGGCGGGCAGCCCGGTGGTCCACGTCAACTGACGCGGCCCGGACCCGACGACGGCCGTTTCCGGGTCCCTGCGGAGCCGGAGGCGGCCGTCTCAGCCGCGTCTGCGGCGCAGCGCCAGGGCGGCGCCCCCGGCGAGCACCGCGGCGGCCGAGGCGCCGCCCGCCAGCAGCGGCAGGGACGGACCACTGTCGGAGCGGGGCGCGGTGGCCGCCGCCGGGGTTCCGGGCACCGAGGTGGCCGGGGCGCTCGGCGCGGGTGAAACGCTCGCCACCGGCCTGCTGGGCGACGGCGTGGGTGTGCTCGACGTGCCCTTGTGCGCGGCGGTGCCCGAGGCACCCGAGGCCTTGGAACTCCCCGAAGCGTTGGAGTCCCCCGAGGCGCCGGAGCTGCCGGACGCCGGGAACACCACGTCCGAGCACGAGTAGTACGTGTCCGTCGTGCTCGAGTTCTGCCAGATCGTGTACAGCACGTGGCGCCCCGACCGGTCCGCCGGGAGCTTGGCGCTGAACCGGTACGCGCCGTTCGTCAGCGGTGGGTCCGTCACCTGGGCGAACGGCGTCGTCGGGAGGTCGGACCAGGTCAGCGGCTTGGCGGGGTCGTAACCCTGTTTCGTCAGGAACAGCTTGAACGTGCCCGTGTGCGGGATCGTCGAACTGTAGGTGATCGTCAGCGAGGCCCCGGGGGTCAGCCGGGTCGACGGCCAGTCGGAGCGCGCCAGATCGAGCCCCTTGTAGGCGGGCAGGCCTCCGCTGCACAGCCGGCCGTCGGGGACGAGCTGCCGGTCCCTGCCGTTCACGCCGGCCACGCGCAGGTTGTCCCAGGCCGTGAACGGCGCGCCGCTCGCCGCGATCGCCGCCCGGCAGGCCGCGGTCGCGCGACTGCCGCCCTCGGGTGAGCACGCGAAAACCCGGCTGACCGGATGGGTGGGTGCCCCATGGGCGAGGGCGGGCGTCGCCGGCAGCAGTGTGGCCGCCACGGCGACGGCGGCCGCGGCGACGGTGCGGTGTGCGGTCATCCGGTGTCTCCAGGCACATCAAATGCGGCGGGTGCGTATCGAGGAGTACGGGGCTACGGCGGCACGCGTTCAGACACGCGACAGCCCCTTGACCGCGCGTCGGGGAGAGACGCACCGAGGGCAACCGGCGTGCATCGAGGGTTGGTTCTCGGCCGGATCGAGGGTTCCCCCCCGCGGGAAGCGGCCGGCCGACGAGAGCGGGTCGGCCGGCCGTTAGCGTAGGCCCATGGCAACGGAGAACGTCCCAGAGGCAGTCGAGGTGATATGTCCGGGCTGTGGTTCGGCCGGGGTGCGGGCGGTCCGGGAGATCTGCGCCGATCACGCGGCCATGCGTGACGGTCTGTCCGACCGGCTGGCCCGGACGCCGGGCGCCCCCTCGCATTTCGACGGATGCCTGCACTTCGTGGAGGGCATGCTGATGGCCGGCATCGGCGTCGCCCTCGCCTACAGCGGCATCGACAACGACAAGCCGCTCTACACGATCGGAGGGTCACTGCTCGCCGTGCTGCTGTTCGTCGGCACGATCTGGGCGGTCCGCGGGGAGGGCCGGGAGCGGGCGCTGGTGGCGGCGGGCGAACCCCGTGCCGACGCGCTGTGGCGATCTGCGTACTACTGCTCCGGATGCGCGTCGGTGTTCTGCCCGGGCGGCACTCCGTGGCAGGGTCTGCTGTCGCCGGAGCAGTTCAAGAAGTTCGTGTGGACCGAGGCCGGCTACGAAAGGCAGCTCGAGGAGCGGTTCAAGGACATGGAGCTGCCCCCCGGGATCCTGACCGGCCCTGGAGGAGCCCAAGACCATGCCTGACGCCCCCGTGATCCGCGCAGACGAGCCGGGCTCCTTCCCGCACGGTGTGCTCGCAGCACGGCATCCGGCGCTGATCCGCGCGGTGGGGGAGGCCTTTCCCTACGGCCCGACGCAGCGGCGTGCGCTCGAGGACCTGCTGACCAGCGCCACCGAGGGCGTCATCGAACCGCTCGGGACCGAGGACGACGAGCGGTGGGCGGCGTGGGGCGCCCAGGAGTACCTCGGCCGGTCCTGGTTCGAGGTGCCCTTCCTCTGGTCCGAGAGCTACTTCTACCGCCGGCTCCTCCAGGCCGTGGGTTACTTCGGCCCCGGCGCCTGGCGGGGCATCGACCCGTTCCGCCCCTTCAAGCTCGCCGAACTCGACTCGCCGGAGACGGACGAGGAGCTGGCGGCGCTCGACCGGCTCACGGAGCAGCCCCTCGACGAGCAGGCGCAGGCGCTGCTCCACGGCTCGCTGTGGGGCAACCGGGCAGACCTCGGCTTTCGCCTCTCCGCCCCCGGTGCCCCGACAGCGGTCAGCCGACTCGTCGCGGACGACAGCGAGGTGCTCTGGTCGCTGCTGCCGGCCGACACGGTCTGCCTGGTCGCCGACAACGCGGGCCGCGAGCTGATCCCGGACCTGCTGTTCCTCGACCATCTGCTCCGCCACGGGCGGGTGCGGCGGGCTCTGCTGCAGGTGAAGGCATACCCCTATTACATTTCCGACGCCACGACGGCCGACGTCGTGGACGCGGTGCGCCGGCTGACCGGCGCGACGGGCGCGGCAGCCGGTGCCGGGGAGCGCCTGTGGACGGCGATGGCCGAGGGCCGCCTCGAGGTCCGTGCGCATCCCTTCTCCTGTGCTCCGCTGCCGTACGCGGACATGCCGGACGACCTGCGCACGGAGTTCGCCGCCGCGGACCTGACGATTTTCAAGGGCGACCTCAACTACCGTCGTCTGGTGGGCGACCGGCTGTACCCGCCGACGACGTCGTTCGCGGAAACGACGGCCTGCTTCCCCGGCCCGGTCGCCGCGCTGCGCACCCTGAAGTCCGACGTGATCGTCGGGCTGGACTCTGCCACGGAAGCCGCCCTGGTCGCCGCCGAGGAGCAGCGTTGGCGCACGAGCGGCGCGCACGCGCTGATCCAGGTCAGGCCGTCACCCGTCAAGTGAGCTGCAGCGGGAGCGACTTGATGCCGTTGATGAAGTTGGAGACCAGCCGTCCGGGCGGCGCGGCGAGCCGCGGCGCGGGCAGGACCCGCAGGGCCTCTTCGTAGAGCGCGCTCAGCTGCAGCCGGGCGAAGTGCGCGCCGAGACAGACGTGCGGGCCGTCACCGAAGGAGACATGCGGGTTCGGCGTCCGGGACAGGTCCAGCCGGTCCGGTGCGGCGAAGACGCGCTCGTCCCGGTTGGCGGACGCGTGGAAGACGACCACCTTGTCGCCCGCGTGGATGCGTTGCCCGGCCAGCTCGGTCTCGTGGGTCGCCGTCCGCCGGAAGCTGAGCACGGGCGGATGCCAGCGCAACAACTCCTCGACCGTGTTGGGCAGTTGGTGAAGTCCGGCGCGCAGCTCCTGGTACGCCTCCGGGTGCTGCGCCAGCGCGAGCAGGCCGCCGGGTGCAGCGCTGCGCACGGTGTCGTTGCCCGCGATCGTCAACAGGAAGAAGAACATCTCCAGCTCGGAGCCGGTGAGTTCGGGGTCGGTGGCGAGCGTGGTCATGATGTCGTCGGCGGGGTGGTCCCGCTTGTACGCGGCGAGCTGCCGGGCGTAGGCGAACATGTCGCGCAGGGCCGCGGGCGACCGCGGATTGACGGGTCGGCCGCCGGCGTCCAGGAGCGGCTCGCCCGCCTCCTCCGGGTCCTGGTAGCCGATCACGCGCTGTGTCCAGTGCAGCAGCAGACCACGGTCCGACTCGGGCACACCGAGCAGGTCGGCGAGGTTGAGAACGGCGTAGTCGTCGGTGACCGCGGCGACGACGTCACAGGTGCCGTCACCGCCGCGCGCCTGGTCCAGGGCGCCCGCGAACAGGGTGCGGGCGCGGACGCGGGCGAGAGCCGCGAAGCGGTCGATGCGACGCGGAGTGAAGGCACGGCTGACCAGCCGCCTCAACCGGCCCTGAGCAGGCGGATCCTGATTGAGCATCATGCGTCGGATGAACGGGAGATCCTCGGACTCCGGGTCGCGGATCTGGGTGGCGCCGACGTACGAGGAGAACGTCGCCGAACCCTTGAGCACGCGCTCGACGTCGGCGTGCCGGGTCACCGCCCAGAATCCGGGCCCCGCCGGCCAGCCGAGCACCTCCGGCTCGTCCTGCCAGGCGACCGGGTGGTGATCGCGGAGGGTGCGGTACGCGGCGTGGGGAACCCCGTCGGCGTAGCGGCGCGGGTCGAAGACGTCGGGAACGGCCGGGGCACTCTCGCGGACGCTCACGCGCCGGAGCCTTCGGTGGCGTCGGCCTCCTCGAGCGCGGGGGAGGCGGTGCTCCGTTCCGTCCGGTCCGCGCGCAGGAAGTCCTCCACGGCCCGGATGAGGTCGAGCGGTGCCTCGTCCATGGCGTAGTGGCCGGCCGACGGCAGTTCGAGGAGCGAGCCGTGCGGATACCAGCGCAGCCACGTCTCGCGCAGCAGCCCGGCCGTCAGCGCGGGATCGAGCGCGCCCGCGGCGGCCAGTGCCGGCACGGTCGAGCCCGTGACCTCGGCGTGGAAGTCCTCCTGGGCCCACGAGTCCAGCCACGCCCGGAACGCCTTCGCGTCGCTGTGCGCCAGCGAACGCGCGACCATCCGGTCGAGCCAGGCGGCGGGCGCCCGGCCGCCGGTGGTGACGTCGATGATCACACGCCGGTTCTCCGGCTTGTGCGCGGCGTCCGCGAAGAGCTCCCACTGCTCGGCAGGCATCCGCAGCCCGGAGGCGGGCACGGGTGAGACCCCGACGATCCGGCGCAGCCGTCCGGGGGCGTGCGCCAGCAGCCGCTGTGCGACCGCGCCGCCCATCGAATGCCCGATCACCGAGAACCGCTCCCAGCCCAGCCGGTCGGCCAGGTCGATGAGGTCGGCGGCGGCCTCGGCGGTGCCGAACGCGCCGGCCGCGTCCTTCGCGGCCCCGTACCCGCGCAGATCCACCAGGGCGTAGGTGAAGGCATCACGGTCGAGATCCGGCAACACCGCCGCGTACGCGGCCCGGTCGGCGAACCAGCCGTGCACCGCGAACACCTTGTGGGCGCCGTCGCCGTGCACTTCATGAGGAAGCACGAAGGAGGTCATACGACCACGGTGGCGCGGGGCAGGTGGGTCGGCAAGGGGGCGTGCGGGGCGGGGGGCGGTGCCTTTCGGTGCCGAACCATGGGTTCCACGCCCCGATTTCACGCGATGGTGTGATCACGTTCCGTCCCGCGGATGCCGCGGCAGGGCCACGGGTAGGGCCCGGCCATGACGCAGCCGTTCGAACTCCCCCACTTCTACATGCCGTACCCCGCGCGGCTGAACCCGCATGTCGACGAGGCGCGCGCCCACTCCACTCAATGGGCGCGCGCGATGGGCATGCTGGAGGGATCCGGCATCTGGGAACAGTCCGACCTCGACGCGCACGACTACGGGCTGCTCTGCGCGTACACGCACCCCGACTGCGACGGTCAGACCCTCGCGCTCGTCACCGACTGGTACGTGTGGGTGTTCTTCTTCGACGACCACTTCCTGGAGGCCTTCAAACGCACCCAGGACCGCGAGGGCGGCAAGGCCCACTTGGACCGGCTGCCCCTGTTCATGCCCCTGGACCTGGCGACCCCCGTTCCGGAGCCGGAGAACCCCGTCGAGGCCGGACTCGCCGACCTGTGGGCGCGCACGGTGCCGTCGATGTCCCTGGACTGGCGCAGGCGCTTCGCTGTCGCCACGGAGCATTTGCTGGGCGAGTCGCTGTGGGAGCTGTCGAACATCAACGAAGGGCGGATCGCCAACCCCGTCGAGTACATCGAGATGCGCCGCAAGGTCGGCGGCGCGCCCTGGTCCGCGGGGCTCGTCGAGTTCGCCACCGCCGAAGTACCCGCCTCCGTCGTCACGTCACGGCCGCTGCGTGTGCTCACGGAGACGTTCTCCGACGGTGTCCATCTGCGCAACGACCTCTTCTCGTACCAGCGTGAGGTCGAGGAGGAGGGCGAACTCAGCAACGGGGTCCTTGTCCTGGAGACCTTCTTCGGCTGCGGCACGCAGGAAGCGGCCGACACCGTCAACGACATCCTCACCTCGCGGCTGCACCAGTTCGAGCACACCGCGCTCACCGAAGTACCTGCTCTCGCTCTGGAGAAGGGCCTCGCACCGGACGAGATCGCCGCCGTCGCCGCCTACACGCGGGGTCTTCAGGACTGGCAGTCCGGCGGCCACGAATGGCACCTCAGGTCCAGCCGCTACATGAACAAGGGCGCCCGCTCCAAGGGGCGGCCCTTCGGGCTCTCCGGGGTCGGCACGTCCGCTGCCGACGTGCGCGGGCTGCTCGCCGATGCCGGTGCAGAGAGGCTGCGCGCGTACACGCACGTCCCTTTCCAGCAGGTGGGACCCTCGCTGATCCCCGACTTCCTCATGCCCTACGAGGTGGAGCTCAGCCCCCATCTGGACGGCGCCCGCCGCCGCCTCACTCCCTGGATGCACCGGACGGGCATGCTCCAGGAGGGCGTCTGGGACGAGGACAAACTGGTGGCGTACGACCTCCCGTTGTGCGCGGCGGGCCTGGACCCCGACGCGACCCCAGAGGCGCTGGACCTCAGCTCCCAGTGGCTCGCCTGGGGCACCTACGGGGACGACTACTACCCGCTCGTCTTCGGCCACCGACGCGACCTCGCCGCGGCCAAGCTGTGCACGGAGCGGCTGTCGTCGTGCATGCCGGTCGACGGGGAGGGACTGCCCGTCCCCGTCAACGGCATGGAGCGCGGTCTGATCGACCTGTGGACGCGCACGACGGCGGCGATGACCCCCGAGCAGCGGCGCACGCTGCGTGCCGCGGTGGGCACGATGACCGAGAGCTGGCTGTGGGAGCTGTCCAACCAGCTCCAGAACCGCATCCCGGACCCCGTCGACTACCTGGAGATGCGCCGCGCCACCTTCGGTGCCGACCTGACCAAGAACCTGTGCCGCATGGGCCACGGCCCCGAGGTCCCGCCGGAGGTGTACCGCAGCGGCACGGTCCGCGCTCTGGAGAACGCGGCCGTCGACTACGCGATGCTGACCAACGACGTCTTCTCGTATCAGAAGGAGATCCAGTACGAGGGTGAGATCCACAACGCCGTGCTCGTCGTGCAGAACTTCTTCGGCTGCGACTACCCGACGGCCCTGCGCCTCGTGGGCGACCTCATGACCCAGCGCATGAGGCAGTTCCAGCACGTGGCCTCCCGTGAACTGCCCGTACTCTGCGACGACCTCGACCTCCCCGAGGAGGCGCGCGCGATCATGGACGGCTATGTCGTGGAACTGCAGAACTACATGTCCGGCATCCTGAACTGGCATCGAGGCTGCCACCGCTACGGCGCGGCCGACCTGGCCCGGCGGGCCCACCGTTTCGTGCCCGACCTGCCGCCGGCCGTCACCTGGCGGGTGGCGCCGGTGGCACGCTGACCGCATCCCGGGCCGACTCGCCGAACGCGACAGCCGCAACCGACAAGGGGGGTTCCCGGTCAGGCCACCCGCTCCCGGACGGCCGCGTGCTCCACCGCGGCCCGCGCGAGCGCCCGTAGGACCGGGTGCGGTTGCGAGCCGTCGCCGGCCAGCTCCGGCTGGAAGAGGGTGGCCAGGAAGAAGGGGTGGCCGGGGAGTTCGGCGATGCGCACATGGCCGTCCTCGTCGTGACCGCTGAACCGCAGCCCGTGCGTGCGCAGCGTGTCGAGGTGCCGGGAGGGTCCGTACGCGCAGAAGTACCGTTCGACCGTGCGCGTGGAGCCGATCACCGCATGGGCCAGCGAGTCCGGTTCGATCCGCACCGCCGCTTCGTGGCCCACCAGAGAGCAGGCGAGCGGTTCGATGAGGAGGTCGTCCGCACCGGGGTCGTTCTCGGCGTGCGCGACCCGGGTCAGACTGCAGACGGCGCGGGCGTACTCCAGGAGCGCGTGCTGGAAGCCGGCGCACGTGCCGAGGAAGGGGATGGCCTCCTCGCGTGCGGTGCGGATCGCGGCCAGCACCCCCGCCTCGCTGCGGTAGGGGCTGCCCGGCACCACCCACACCGCGTCGAAGCCGCGTACCGCGCCCTCGTCCCCGGCCTCTTCGGACGGGATCCAGTAGGCGTCGAGGACGAGCCGGTCGCGGTCGGCGAGCGCTTGCAGCAGCAGAGGGATGCGAGCGTGCGACACGACGTTGGGGGAGCGGTCGCCGACCAGGGCGAGACGGGCCGTGTGTGTGGTGTGGGCTGTCATGGGGACCATGCTGGGCGCGACCGCGGGTTCACGTCCAACGATGATTTCTGCACCATCGATAAGCAACCCTGATGCCGTAGGCGATGCTGGACGGCATGGACCCACATCTCCTGCGTACGTACGTCACCGTGGCCCGGCTCGCCTCCTTCTCCGAGGCCGCGCGCGAGCTCGGCTACACCCAGTCCGCGGTGTCGCAGCACATCGCCGCGCTGGAACAGGACCTCGGCGCACCGCTGCTGACCCGGCGTCCGGTCGCGCCCACCGCGGCGGGCGAACGACTCCTGGAGCACGCCGCACCGCTGCTGCTGCGGCTGGAGGCGGCCCGGGCCGACGTCGCCCGGATGGCGGACGCGCCCGCGCTCGGGGTGACGCTCGCGGCGACCCCCACCGCGCTCGGTGCACACGTCCTCGCCGCACTGCCCGCCGCGGGCGTCACGCTGCGCGTCCTCACCCGGGACGAGCTTCCCGCCGCGGTCGCCACGGGCGCGGCCGACCTGGGTGTGGTCGACGGGCTGGCCGCCCCCAGCGATCCGCTGCGGCTCCCCGATGTCGCGCCGCTGACGACCGAGGGCGCAGGGGAGGAGCCCGTGTGCGTCCTGCTGCCGACGGCCCATCCCCTCGCCGGACGCAGCGGGCTGCGGCTCGGTGACCTGGCGGACGCCCGCTGGCTGGACGCCCCGGACGCGGGCCTGCCGCTCGCCCAGCTGCGCACGGCGGCCGGCAGCCCGGGCTTCCGCCCCGCCCTGCGCTACGAGGGAACCGACCTGCGCACGCTGACCGCCCTGGCCGCCGCCGGCCACGGGCTGACCCTGCTGCCACGCTCGGCGGCGACCGGCGCACCCGGCACGGTCGCCGTTGCGGTGACGGCTCCCCGCGTGGTCCACCGGACCGAACTGGTGCACGGCGGGGCCCTGCGGGGAGCGGCGGCGACGCTGGCGGAGCGACTGCTCGAGCCGGTGCGGGGCGCCCAGGGGTGACCCGTCACGAGGCGGTCCCGTCTGACTCGTTCGGGGATCGTGGTGCACAGGCGCGCAGAGTGGAGCTCGGCCTCCGGCCGCGCTCTCGGCCTCGGGCTCGCGCCGCCCCTCGACCGCCACCGCCAGGAATCCCACCGGCTGCGGTTCGAGCCCACGACGGTCCCGGGCGGTCGGCGGTCGGTGTCACGGTGGTCGATGCTTCCGGCCGGGCCCTCGACGGAACGCACCCGGGCCTGGCCGCCGACCGCGCGAAGGCGGTCGCCGCCGTCACCCCCGCCGTGCCCCATGCGAACGGCGTCCGCCGTCACCTGACGGCGCCCCGTCACCTGACGGCGCCCCGGCACCTGACGGCGCCCCGGCACCTGACGGCGCCCCGGCACCTGACGGCGCCCCGGCACCTGACGGCGCCCCGGCACCTGACGGCGCCCCGGCACCGTCACCCGAGCCGTACCGCCCCCTGTCACCCGCGCCGGGCGGGCATCGGGGCCACCGTAATCGGCTCGCATCGGTCCCTGCGGAAGGGCAGGATGCTGCCCATAGACCCAGGGAGAATCCGGACCCGCGGAGGTATGGATGACCGGCACGCCCGCGCCCCCCGACCCGCGCGGTCCCGCGCCCTTCACCGCCGAGGACTACGCGGCCCGCATGCGGCGCGCCGCGGAAGCCGCCGACGCGGCCGGGCTCGCCGGGCTTCTGATCGCGCCCGGTCCCGACCTGGTGTGGCTCACGGGCTACCGGCCGGTGGAGACCGAACGCCTCACCCTGCTGGTCCTGCGGGCCGGACACGACCCCGTCCTCGTCGTGCCCACCCTGGAGGCGCCCGACGCGGCGGAGGCGGCCGGCGGGCCCGCACTGACGCTGCGCGACTGGACCGACGGCAAGGACCCCTACGAGGCGGCCGCTTCCCTGCTCGGGGCCCGCGGCCGCTACGGCATCAGTGACAACGCCTGGGCCCTGCACCTGCTCGGCCTGCGCGAACGGCTCCCGGACGTCGGCAACGTCGCGCTCACGCGCGCCCTGCCGATGCTGCGGGCCGTCAAGGACGCGGCGGAACTGGACCGGTTGGCGGCCGCCGGCGCGGCAGCGGACGCGACGTACGAGGAGATCCGGAAGGTTCCCTTCGCCGGACGCCGGGAGTGCGAGGTCGCCGCGGATCTCGCCGATCTGCTGCGCCGGTTCGGGCACGCGCAGGTCGACTTCACCATCGTCGCCTCGGGTCCCAACGGCGCCAACCCGCACCACGAGGCGGGTGAGCGTGTCATCGAGCGCGGCGACATGGTCGTCCTCGACTTCGGGGGCCTCAAGCACGGCTACGGTTCCGACACCTCCCGCACCGTCCATGTCGGTGAACCGACCGACGAGGAGCGCAGGGTGCACGACCTGGTGCGTGAGGCCCAGGAGGCGGGCTTCCGGGCGGTCAGGCCGGGCGCCGCCTGCCAGGATGTGGACCGGGCGGCCCGCGCGGTCATCGCCGACGCCGGGTACGGCGACCGCTTCGTCCACCGCACCGGGCACGGTATCGGCGTCACCACCCACGAGCCGCCGTACATGATCGAGGGCGAGGAACAGCCCCTCGTCCCCGGCATGTGCTTCTCCGTGGAGCCCGGCATCTATCTGCCCGGCCGCTTCGGGGTCCGCATCGAGGACATCGTGACGGTGACCGAGGACGGCGGGCGCCGTCTCAACAACACGTCACGTGAGATGGCGGTGGTCGACTGAGAGGGCAGCGGCCGACCGGGCCACGACCGCGAGGCGGCGACGGTCGGCCGACCCGGCACCAGGAGCCCCAGCACGCACCCGAGACGACAACGGCGCGATCATGACCCAGGCACCGACACCGACGGCGGAGACCGTACGCCGACTGGTCCGTTCCCTGCTCCCCGACGGCGACGGACCGATGGTGACGCCCGTGGCCGAGGGCGGCGCGCACGCCACCTGGTGGGTCGGGGCACGCCATGTTCTGCGGCTGGCCACCGACCGGGACGCCTCCGCGCGTCAGCGCCGCGAACTGCGGCTGCGCGTCCTGGTGCGACCGCACGTGGGGATCGCGGTGCCGACGAGCGTGGCGCACGGAGAGTGGGCCGCCGGCCTCGCCTACACCCTCGACACCCGGCTGCCCGGCGCCACCGGTGAGGAACCGGCCATCTCGGCGGTCGGCGAGGCGGACCTCGCGGCGCTGCTCACGGGGCTGCGTGAGGTGCCCGTGCGCCAGGCCGAGGCGCTCGGCGTCCCACACGTTCCGCCGCGCTCCCTGGAGTCGCTGCGGACGGCCGCAGCGAGCGCCGCCGGGCGCCTGGCCAAGGACGAGGACGACGAGTTCGACCCCGCCCGGGTCGCCCAGCTCACCGCGCCCGCCGCCCGCCAACTGGCCGTCCAGCCCGGCGCCGCCTTCCTGGTGCACCACAACCTCAGGGGCGAACACCTCGTGGTCAGCGACGACGGACGGGTGCGCGGCGTGCTCGGCTGGACCGACGCGATCATCGGTGACCCGGCCGAGGACATCGCCGCACTCGCCGTCGCCGTGGGTGCCCCGGCCGCGGTGCGCGCCGCCACCCTCGCGGGCTACGGCGCCCGCCCCTGTCTGCGTGGCCTGTGGCTCGCCCGCTGCGACACGCTCGTCCGCCTCGCCGACGGGCTCGAGGGCCGTGACGGCATGCCGCCGCCGGTCCTGCGCGCCCGGGTGCGGCGCGCCTGGGAGCCGATCCTGCTGGAGCGGGTCACGGAACTGCCGGATGAGGAGACGCCGTAGGGGCGGCGGCCCCGTGGGCCCACGCGCACACGCTCGCGTGTGCGCAAGCGTGTGAGCGCCCCAGAGCCGCCGAGCCGTGCCACCGGCGCCGGTCACTGCTGCGTCAGCACCACGCACGACTCGGCCGGCAGGCTCAGCACGCCCTCCTCGTCCGGTGGCTGCACCGGCTCCCACGCGGCCAGTACGCGCGCGTGGCGGATGCCGAGGGGGATCCGGGCCGGCTCCTTGGCGAGGTTCACCGCGACCCGGACGTCCCCGCGGCGGAACGCGAGCCAGCGGGCGTCCTCGTCGTGGGCGACCTTCACGTCCTCGAGGTCGGGGTCCGAGAGGTCGGGCTGGGCACGGCGCAGGGCGATCAGCTCCCGGTACCAGGCCAGTACGCGCGCGTGGAGGTCGTGTTCCGGCTCGGACCAGTCGAGGCAGGAGCGTTCGCGGGTCGCCGGGTCCTGGGGATCGGGCACGTCCTCCTCCGCCCAGCCGTGCGCGGCGAACTCCCGGCGCCTGCCCCGCCGTACGGCTTCGGCGAGTTCGGGATCGGTGTGGTCGGTGAAGAACTGCCAGGGTGTGCCCGCGGCCCACTCCTCGCCCATGAACAGCATCGGTGTGAACGGGGCGGTGAGCACCAGGGTCGCCGCACATGCCAGAAGCCCGGGGGAGAGGGACGCCGACAGCCGGTCCCCCTGGGCGCGGTTGCCGACCTGGTCATGCGTCTGGGCGTAGCCGAGCAGGCGGTGCGCGGAGACTCGGGTGCGGTCCAGCGGGCGGCCGTGCCGTCGGCCCCGGAACGTCGAGTACGTGCCGTCGTGGAAGAACCCGGCCGTCAGGGTCTTGGCGAGGGCCGCGAAGGGAGCGCGCGCGAAGTCCTCGTAGTAGCCCTGCGATTCACCCGTCAGGGCGGTGTGCAGCGCGTGGTGGAAGTCGTCGTTCCACTGGGCGTGCACTCCGAGGCCGTTGTCTCCGCGCGGGGTGATGACGCGCGGGTCGCCCAGGTCCGACTCGGCGATCAGGAACAGCGGCCTGCCCACCTCGGCGGCCAGCGTGTCCACCGCCGACGACAGGTCCTCCAGGAAGTTGATCGCGCGGGTGTCGCGCAGTGCGTGCACCGCGTCCAGGCGCAACCCGTCGAGCCGGTAGTCGCGCAGCCAGGCCAGCGCGCTGCCGATCAGATACGCACGTACCTCGTCCGAGCCCGGCGCGTCGAGGTTCACGGCCGCGCCCCAGGGCGTGTGATGCGTCTCGGTGAAGTACGGGCCGAACGCGGGGAGGTGGTTGCCGGAGGGGCCCAGGTGGTTGTGGACCACGTCCAGCACGACCCCGAGGCCGAGTTCGTGCGCCCGGTCGACGAACCGTTTCAGCGCGTCGGGCCCGCCGTAGGGCTCGTGCACCGCCCACAGACTGACGCCCTCGTATCCCCAGCCGTGCCGCCCCGGGAACGGACACAGCGGCATCAATTCGACGTGCGTGACGCCCAGTTCGGCGAGATGTCCAAGCCGCTCGGCCGCCGCGTCCAGGGTGCCCTCGCGGGTGTACGTCCCCACGTGCAGCTCGTACAGCACCGCGCCCGGCAGACCGCGTCCCGCCCACTCGGCGCGCCAGGCGTACCGCCCCTGGTCCACCACCGCGCTCAGCCCGTCGGGACCGTCCGGCTGCCGGCGTGAGCGCGGATCGGGCAGTACGGGACCGTCGTCCACGGCGAATCCGTACTGTGTGCCGTCGTAGGCCTCGGCGTCGCCGGTCCACCACCCCGCACGCTCCGGATCGCGCGCCAACGCGTGCGCGGCGCCGCCGCAGTGGAGCGTCACCCGGGCGGCCTGTGGTGCCCACACCTCGAACTGCACGGACGGTTCCCCCTCGTCTGCTCATCGTGATGTAGCGCGTCCATGGTGCGTCAAACGAGATCAATTCGCCGTCGAATCCACCCTTTTGACACACGGAACCGCTCCGACGGCGGCCGTGGCCGTCTTTGCGTTTTCTGGACACTCCGGCCCGGCTGACCGACAATCACGTGCGTGACGTCGTCCTTCGAGTTCCACACGTACCCCGCGCGGCTCTCGGACGCCGAACGCGACAGGGCGCTGAAGGTGCTCCGCGACGGCGTCGCGCTGGGGCGTCTGTCGCACGACACGTTCCTGCGGCGCATGGAGCTGGCGCTGGTCGCCCGGCAGCCGCACGAGCTGGCCGCGCTCACCGCCGACCTGCCCACCGAGAAGCGCTGGGCGCGGATCGTGTTCGGGACCGTCGAGGCGGTCTCCGGGTTCACCGTGCGGCTGCGTCGCGCCTGGCAGGCCGAGCGGCTGCCCAAACTGCTGCTGCCCAACCCGGGCAGCCCCTATCCGCTGCGGATCGGCCGCGATCCCGCGAGCGGTCTCAGGCTCAGTCACGAGACGGTTTCCCGGGTGCATGCCGAACTGCGGCGCCAGGGCGGTCTGTGGGTGCTGCGCGACCTCGGCTCGACCAACGGCACGACCGTCAACGGCCGTCGTGTGATCGGTGCGGCGATCGTCCGTGACGGCGATCTGGTCAGCTTCGGAACGATGATGTTCCGGCTGGCGGCTGAGTAACCGGCCACACCTCGGTCTGTCGCGCCGGAGCGCGGCCCGCCGCCGGAACTCCGTCCCGCCCCCGGCCGAACTCGCCACGCGTCCGCGGTGTTGACGTACCCTCCGAGCCGTGACTGACTGTGCGTACACCATGTACATCTGGTGAACCGACGGCACCACATAGTGGAGGTGTGCCCTGCCGCCACTCCTCCGCTACCCGACCGTGGACGAACTCGGTGCCCGTGCCGCCGCGCTCGTCGCCCGCCGTCCGCGCGACGCCCGACTGCGCCGTGCGGGCACGTCCCGGGGCGGTACCCCCCTGTGGCTGCTCTCCGTCGGCCACGGGAGCCGCCACGCCCTCGTCGTCGCCGGACCGCACGCCAACGAACCCGTCGGCGGCGCTACGGCGCTGCGCCTGGCCGAACGGGCGCTGGCCGATCCCCGGCTCGGCGCGGGAGCCGACACCACCTGGAACCTGCTGCTGTGCCTCGACCCCGACGGCGCACGGCGCAACGAGGGCTGGCTGTCGGGCCCGTACACCCTCGGCCGGTACTTCCGGCACTTCTTCCGCCCCGGCTTCCTCGAGCAGCCCGAATGGCTGCCCGACGGCGCGGACCGCGCCGCCCTGCCCGAGACCCGCGCCCTGCTCGACCTCCAGGACGAGCTGCGGCCCTTTTTCCAGTGCTCCCTGCACGGCGTCGACGTCGGCGGCGGCTTCGTCGAGCTGACCCGCGATCTGCCGGGCATGGCCCAGCGGCTCGCCCAGACCGCGGCCCGGCTCGGCATCCCGCGCGAACTCGGCCCGTACGACACCCTGTACTGGCCGACCCTGGGGCCCGCCGTCTACCGCATCCCGCCGCCCCGCCGCGGCGACCTCGCCGCGGCGATCACGGAGGCCGCGGTCGAGTCGACCTGGTTCCATCCGCACCGCTACGGCACCGTCACGGCGGTCGTCGAGGCACCCATGTGGGGTGTGGCGGCCGTGGAGGACGGCTCGCCGCCCCCCGACGCCGAGGCGGTGCTGCGGACCGTCAGCCGGACGCTGCGGAGGGACACGGGCCTTCTGGAGGGCTTCCTGGCCCGCATCCGCCCCCACCTGGGGGGCGTCCCGGACGCCGCCCGGCTGCTCGCCCCGGTCGACGACTATTTACTGGTCGGTCCCGGCCTCGCCGACTCCTGGGATCCCGACACGTACGGCACCGGGGAGCGGCCGCTGCCGCCGCTCGACTCCGCCCGGCTGACCGCCCTCGGCATCTCCGGCCGCCGGGTCGCGCTGCGCACCGCCGGACTGCTGCACCAACTCGCCCGGGCCGCGGGACGCGAGGCGGCCGACGTGCTGCCGGAACTCGACGGGTTCATCGACGAGTGGTGCGCCGACTACCGCGACGGCTACGGGGCGCGCTGGATCCCGGTCGCACGGCAGGCCGAGTACCAGGCGCGCGTGGTGCTCGCCGCGTTCGAACTCGCCGGGCGGTTCGCGCCCGTGCGCTCCCATTCGGGTGAGTCCGGCTGGGGTCAGGGAGCCGCGGTGCCGATGCATACGGAATGACCAAGACGACCCTGGCCGTGCGCGGCACCCTGCTCGCCGCGGCCGCCCTGCTCATCGCGGCGCCGGCCTCGGCCATGCCCCGGCCGGCCGGCACCGGGAACTGGCTCTATCTGACCGTCACCAAGGGCGACACCCGCTCCAGGGACATCCGCGGCACCCTCCTGATGTGCAACCCGCCCCAGGGGCACGCACGAGCCGCCCGTGCGTGCGCGGAACTCGCCGCCGCCCAGGGGGACATCCGCCGCATCCCGCCCGAGAACGTGTACTGCCCCATGATCTACGCCCCCGTGACCGTGTCCGCGCGCGGCGAGTGGAACGGCCGTCAGATCGACTACAGCCACACCTTTGCGAACGCGTGCGACCTGGAGGCGAGCACGGGGGCGGTCTTCGCCCTGTCGGACCAGGAGCAGGACAGCGCGGTGCCGGGCCTGCCCCACTGATCCGCTCCCCGCGCGCGGGTGCCGACAACGGCGAACGCGCTCGGGGCCGGTGCGGTCCACTTCCGGCGAGTGGGGGATGCCCGGACGTCGGCCGGGGCCCCGCTCACTCCCCGCCGACCCGCTCCAGCAACGCCACCGGCAGCCGGGCGAAGAGGTCCTCCACGCGCGTGTGGCCCTCGAGCTCCCGGTCCGGAGCGAGCACATCGGCCCACCGGCCCGGTGGCAGCGCGAGCGACGTGTCGCGCCAGCCGCCCGCCTCGGCCAGCCGCAGGGACAGCCGGGTGACCGCCGTGAGGACCTCCCCGGAGCGCACGAAGGCCACACAGTGCGCGGCGCCCGGGCCCTCGGCCGTGAGCGGCGCGTATGTCCCCGAGGCGCCGAAGACCTCCGGGCGCCGTCGGCGCAGGCGCAGCGCGGCCCCGGTGAGGTCCGCCTTGTCGGAGGCCGCCTCCTGCGCTGCGAACGGCCGGCGGTTGTCGGGGTCGACCAGCGCCCGGTACTCGCCCTCCGTGCCCTGGTAGGCGTCCGGCACACCCGGCATCGTCAGATGGACCAGAGCGGCCCCCAGGACGTTCGCGTGGATGTGCGGCGCCAATGCGTCGCGGAAGTGCGACACGAGCCGGCCCGGGGCGCCGCACGGCCCGCCCGCGACGAACGCCGCCACCGCCTCCTCGTAGGCGGGGTCCTGCTCGGTCCACGTGGTGTGCAGCCCTGCCTCCCGGACGTGCTTGAGGAGCGCTCCTTGGAGGCGCTCCTCGGCCGCCCGGCCCAGCCCGAAGTACGTCTGCCAGGCCGCCCAGACCAGGTGCGGGTCGGGCGCGCCGCCGCTCGCGCCGGTCACCTCGGCCAGCACATCGGCCCAGCGCCCGGGGCACTGTGCAAGCACCGAGACCGCCGCCCGCACATCGGCGCTGCGCTTCGTGTCGTGCGTCGACAGCACGGTGCCGGTGCCGGGCCAGTCGCGCTGCACGCGCGCGCAGTACGCGTGGAAGTCCTCCGGCAGGACGGCCGGGGCACCGGGTTCGCCGCCCACCTCGTTCGCCGACAGCAGCGGCACATACCGGTAGAACGCCGTGTCCTCCACGGACTTGGCCCGCAGCGCCGAAGCCGTCTGCGCGAACCTGGTACGGAACTCGGTGTGCCCGGGCCCGTCACCGGCCCGTCCCAGCACCAGATCCCGTACCACGTCCACCGCATGCGCTTCCTCCGGCACCGAGAACGCGGCACGGGCCCCGGCGGCGGCCTCCTCGGTGACGACCGCGGCGGCCTCCGTGGAGGTGTACGGCCGGTACACCTCCAGGCGGACCAGGAGCTCGCGAAGCGCGGTGCGCAGCGCCCAGGGCGCGTGGTCGCGCAGGGCCGGGTCCGGGGAGGTGGCGCACAGGCTGCTCGCCACGCGCGTGAGGCGGTCCACCTCGGTGGCCAGCTCGTGCGTGACCACCTCGTACGCGGCGCGTCGCACGGTCGGGCCCCAGAGGCCGCCGCGGTCCTGAGGCGGGGCCGCGAACCGCCGGTAGTGGCCGAGCAGCTCGGCGGCGCCCGCCGGATCCGTGAAGAGCCCGTCCACCTGCCGCAGCGCGTCGTACCCCGTGGTGCCCGCGACCGGCCAGGCGGCGGGCAGGTGCTCGCCGGCCGCGAGGATCTTCTCGACGACCGTCCAGCGGCCGCCGGTGGCCTCGTGCAGGCGGCGCAGATAGGCGTCCGGGTCGGCCAGACCGTCCGGGTGGTCCACCCGCAGGCCGTCGATCACGCCCTCGCCGAGCAGCCGCAGAAGCGTGCCGTGCGTCGCCGTGAAGACCTCCGGGTCCTCCACGCGCACCCCGATGAGCTCGGAAATGCTGAAGAACCGCCGGTAGTTCAGCTCCGTGCGGGCCAGCCGCCACCACACCGGCCGATACCACTGGGCGTCGAGCAGCTCCGGCAGCGGCAGCGACTCGGTGCCCGCGCGCAGCGGGAAGACATGGTCGTGATAGCGCAGGACGTCCCCGTCGACCTTCAGATGCCCGAGCTCCTCGCCGAGCCGGCCACCCAGCACCGGCAGCAGCAGCTGCCCGTCCTGCGCGTCCCAGTCGAGGTCGAACCAGCGCGCGTACGGCGACGCGGGGCCCTCGCGCAGCACCTGCCACAGGGCGCGGTTGTGGCGCGGGGAGGCGGCCATGTGGTTGGGCACGATGTCCACGACCAGGCCGAGCCCGTGCTCCCGCGCCGTGCGCGCCAGGGACCGCAGTCCCGCCTCGCCACCCAGTTCGTCCCGCACGCGCGCGTGGTCGACGACGTCGTAGCCGTGCGTCGATTGGGGGACGGCCTCCAGGACGGGTGACAGATGCAGATGCGAGACGCCGAGGGCGGCCAGATACGGCACGGCCGCCTCTGCCGCGGCGAACGTGAACTCGGGCTGCAGTTGGAGCCGGTACGTGGCCGTGGGCACCGCCGGGGCGGGAGGCTCAGGTGTCATGGGAACCTACGTACCCGCCCCGCCGCCTTTCGTGACACGGACGCGCCGTCGCGCGCCGGCAGGCCACGCCTAGGCAGGCCGCTGCAGCACGGTCAGGCTCCGGTCCACCAGCGTCAGCCGTCCTCCCGCCTCGATCTTCGTACCGGTGCCCGGCGTCACCCCCTCGGGGACGGCCGTGTCGACGATCACCTGCCACTGGCGTCCGTGGTCGACCGGCACCACGAACTCCAGGGGCCCCGGCGAGGCGTTGAACATCAGCAGGAAGGAGTCGTCGCCGATCCGCTCCCCGCGCGGGCCGGGCTCGGAGATCGCGTTGCCGTTGAGGAACACGGTCAGCGCGCCCGCCTGCGCCGACGTCCAGTCCCGCTGGGTCATCTCCTCACCCTGGGGGGTGAACCACGCGATGTCGGACAGCTCGTCGTACGTGCCCTGCACCGGACGGCCGTGGAAGAAGCGGCGCCGGCGGAAGACCGGGTGATCGCGGCGCAGCCACACCATCGCGCGTGTGAACTCCAGCAGATCGCTGACGTCGTCCTCGGGCCACTCCACCCAGGACAGCTCGTTGTCCTGGCAGTACGCGTTGTTGTTGCCCTTCTGGGTACGTGCGAACTCGTCTCCGTGGCTGAGCATCGGCACGCCCTGGGAGAGCATCAGCGTGGCGATGAAGTTCCGCATCTGCCGCGCCCGCAGTTCCAGCACCGCCGGGTCGTCACTCTCGCCCTCGGCCCCGCAGTTCCAGGACCGGTTGTAGCTCTCGCCGTCCCGGTTGTCCTCGCCGTTGTCCTCGTTGTGCTTCTCGTTGTACGAGACGAGGTCGTGCAGCGTGAAGCCGTCGTGGCAGGTCACGAAGTTGATGGAGGCGAGCGGTCGGCGGCCGTCGTCCTGGTAGAGGTCCGAGGAACCGGTCAGCCGGGAGGCGAACTCGGCGAGCGTGCGCGGCTCGCCGCGCCACAGGTCCCGGACGGTGTCGCGGTACTTGCCGTTCCACTCGGTCCACAGCGGCGGGAAGTTGCCCACCTGATAGCCGCCCTCACCCACGTCCCACGGCTCGGCGATCAGTTTCACCTGGGAGACCACCGGGTCCTGCTGGACCAGGTCGAAGAACGACGACAGCCGGTCCACCTCGTGGAACTGCCGCGCCAGCGTCGCCGCCAGATCGAAGCGGAAGCCGTCCACGTGCATGTCGGTGACCCAGTAGCGCAGCGAGTCCATGATCAGCTGCAGCACGTGCGGGGAGCGCATCAGCAGGGAGTTGCCGGTCCCCGTGGTGTCCATGTAGTACCGCGGGTCGTCCGTCAGCCGGTAGTACGAGGGGTTGTCCAGACCCCTGAAGGAGAGCGTCGGGCCCAGGTGGTTGCCCTCGGCGGTGTGGTTGTAGACGACGTCCAGGATGACCTCGATGCCTGCCTCGTGCAGCGCACGGACGGCCGACTTGAACTCCAGGACCTGCTGGCCGCGGTCGCCCCAGGAGGCGTACGCGTTGTGCGGGGCGAAGAAGCCGATCGTGTTGTAACCCCAGTAGTTGCTCAGGCCCATGTCCACCAGACGGTGGTCGTTGACGAACTGGTGTACGGGCATGAGCTCCAGCGCGGTGACACCTAGCTCGGTCAGGTGTTCGATGATGGCCGGGTGGGCGAGTGCCGCGTAGGTGCCGCGCAGTTCGTCGGGGAGCGCAGGGTGGCGCATCGTCAGGCCCTTGACGTGGGCCTCGTAGATCACCGTGCGGTGGTACTCGGTACGCGGCCGGCGGTCGTCGCCCCAGTCGAAGTAGGGGTTGATCACCACGGAGGTCATGGTGTGCGGCGCCGAGTCCAGGTCGTTGCGCTTGTCGGGGGCCCCGAAGGGGTAGCCGTACACCTCCTCGCCCCACTTCACCGTGCCGCTGACGGCGCGCGCGTAGGGGTCGAGCAGCAGCTTCGCCGAGTTGCAGCGCTGCCCGCGGTCGGGGGCGTACGGGCCGTGGACCCTGAACCCGTACCGCTGCCCCGGCATCACCCCCGGAAGATACGCGTGACGTACGAACGCGTCGGTCTCCCGCAGCTCCACCGCCGTCTCCGAGCCGTCGTCGTGCAGCAGACACAGCTCGATCCGGTCGGCGGCCTCCGAAAAGACCGCGAAATTGGTCCCGGCGCCGTCGTAGGTGGCGCCGAGCGGATACGCCTCTCCAGGCCAGACCTGCATGGATACGACTCTCCCAGTTGTCCTGGCCCCCGGGGGGCGCCTTGTCGCCGAGTCTCCCCGAAAGTGAGGGAACCTCCTATGACTTACCTCCCTCTCGGCGGCCGACCAGTGCATACCCGGTATCCGCGGCCCCCGCGCATGTGTGCGCGCGGCGGTGCGCCGCCGTCGGGGCAGGGTGGTGGCAGGTGCGGCCATTGCGGTGACGGAGGCCGCCCTGACGGCCGTGGTCCCGGTGCCGCCCGTGGGTCAACGGGCAAGACGTCCACTCACCCTGTGGTGCGGGTCAACGAAGGTTTTCACCCCGTCGCGCGCGAAACGAGGACCGGCAGCCCACGCGGTTCCCCGGCGGGGCTTCTCCCTCGCTCCGTGCGACGTCACGGCTATGAATCGGCTCACTCCACCCGCCCTTGCCGATCATAACCAGCATGTGTAAAGCGGTAGTTGAGAAACGACCCTGTGCATCCGGCTGCATCGCGCCACGCTCCCGGAGTACTCTTCCTTGATCGTTGGCTGGGGCCTGGCCCCTGGGGAGGCTCGGGGGAGCGGAAGGCGGTGCGCGGGTGGGCTCGGGAGGGCTGGAGCTTCCCCCTGGTGACGAAGGTCACGAGGGGGGCTCCGCGGATGTCCCGCCCGGGGCGGTATCCCTGGCACGGCCGATGGAAATGGGATCCATTGGACCGGAACTGGACTGGAACGCCGACGCATGGCGTGAGGTGCGTACGCGCGCGCAGAGGGCGGGGCGGGCCTACATCTGGCTGAACCTGGTCGAACAGCGGCTGCGCGCGGTCGTGGCCGCGGTTCTCCGTCCCATCTACGAACCCGTCCACGGGGACGACTGGGTGGTCGCGGCGGCCGGACCGGCCGGCCAGGAGTGGGTGCAGCGCGCGGTCGCGGTACGCGAAGTCAGCCGCCGTAAGGGGTACTTGCTCGACCCGGCCGACGACAACGTGCTGAGCTTTCTGACGCTGCCGCAGCTGCGCGAGCTGATGGTGCAGCACTGGCCGTGCTTCGAGCCGTACGTCGACGAGCGCCGCGACGTGGAACTCGCCCTGGACGAGCTGGAAGTGACCCGGAACGTCGTCTCGCGCAACCGGGCCCTGTCGGAGGCCGTCCTCGCCCAGGCCGAGCGGGCCTCGGCCAGGCTCCTGGAGATCCTCGGCGCGGGCGGTGACGTGCCGTCCGCGCGGCGGCTGCCCGTCGACGCGGTCGAGGACCTGGTGGGCGACCGGTACGCGGACGTGGTCGCCGTCCATCCGGACCGGGTACGGCTGCTGCGGCAGTTCCCCGCCGAGGACATCTTCGGCGGCGCCCGCCGTCTCGACGCCATCGGCATCGGCCTCAATCTGCTCGTGCAGAACTTCTCGGGGCGCCGGCTGGTACGGCTGGCCGAGTCGGGCTGCCGGGTGCGCCTGCTGTTCCTCAACCCCGCCTCCAGCGCGGTCAAGCGGCGCGAGCGGGAGCTGGGCATCAAGAAGGGCGAGCTGAGCCGTGCCGTCGAGATGAACATTCTGCACATGCGCCGGGTGCGCTCGAAGCTGCGCGACCCGGGCGCCTTCGAGATCCAGGTCTTCGACGAGACGCCCCGCTTCACCGCGTACCTGGTGGACGGGGACGGCTCCGACGGCATCGCGGTGGTGCAGTCGTATCTGCGGCGCACCCGCGGCATGGAGGCGCCGGTGCTGGTGCTGCGCAACGGCGACCGGGTCCTCACGTCGGACCACGTCGACGAGAGCGGGCTGTTCCCGACCTACCGCGAGGAGTTCGAGCTGGCCTGGGCGGATTCGCGGCCGGTGTCCTGAACTGTCCCGTGTCATAAGCGGAAGGCGGTCCTCGGATTGTCAGTGGCGCATGGGAGGGTGGAGACCACTGGGGGAGAGCACCACTGAGAAGGGGGGCCGCCATGGCCTGGCACCGAGAGCTGCTGATCGGCTTCGACCTGGAGACGACCGGGACCGACCCGTATGAAGCGCGCATCGTCACGGGTGCGGTGATCGAGGTCCGGGACGGTCAGCCGCTGGGGCGCCGGGAGTGGCTGGCGGACCCGGGCGTGGAGATTCCGGCGGACGCGGTCGCGGTGCACGGGATCAGCAACGAGCGGGCGACAGCCGAGGGCAGACCGGCGGACCAGGTCGCGGACGCCATCGCGGACGTCCTGGTGACGTACTGGAAGACAGGCGTCCCGGTCGTCGCCTACAACGCGGCCTTCGATCTGACCCTGCTCTCCGCCGAGTTGCGGCGGCACGGGCTGCCGTCCCTGCGTGACCGTCTGGGCGGCGCGGAACCCGCCCCGGTCATCGATCCGTACACCATCGACCGGTGGGCCGACCGCTACCGCCGCGGCAAGCGCAACCTCGAAGCGGTCTGCGCGGAGTACGGCGTCGCACTGGACGCCGCGCACAACGCCGGGGCGGACGCCCTGGCCGCCGCCCGGCTCGCCGGCGCGATAGCGGACCGCCATGCGAAGATCGCGGCACTCGGCCCGGCGGAGCTGCACCGCCGCCAGATCGAGTGGTACGCGGACTGGGCGGCGGACTTCCAGAGCTTCCTGCGCCGCAAGGGCGATGCGGAGGCGGTGGTGGACGGCACATGGCCGCTGCGGGAGGCGGCGGGACAGAAGGTCTGAGAGGGCCCCCAAAACTCAGAAGGGGTACCAGCGGACCGTCTCGTCCCCGTCCCGCAGGGACGCCACCCGTCGCTCGAACTCGGCCAGCGCCTTGGGGTTGCTCGGCGCATGCTGGGCGACCCAGGCGCAGCTGGCGGTCTCGCGTGCGCCGCGGAGCGCCGAGCAGCCCTCCCACGCCCGCACGTCCCAGCCGTACGTCTTCGTGAAGGAGTCGTACGCCTCGGCAGGGAGCCCGTAGCGGTCCCGGGAGAGGGCCATGACCACCAGGTCGTGTTCGCGCAGGTCGGCGGAGAAGGTCTCCAGGTCGACGAGAACGGGGCCGTCGGGGCCGATGTGCACATTGCGGGGCAGTGCGTCGCCGTGGATGGGCCCCGGCGGCAGATGCGGCGTCAGAGCGGCCGCTGCGGCGGCGAAACCGTCACGGCGCTCGCGCAGATACGCCGCGTCCGCCGGGTCGATCGCATCGCCCGCCAGCCGCAGCCAGCGCTCCACACCGCCCAGCAGCTCCCGGGCCGGGAGCGCGAAGGGAGGTGCGGGCAGCGCGTGGACGATCCGCAACAGTTCGGCCAGGTCCTGCGGCTCGGCGGAACGCACGGGATGGGGCAGCCGGTGCCAGACGGTCACGGGATGCCCCTCGGCGAGCAGCGGCTCGGGCTCGGCGGCCCGCACCGCCGAGACACCCGCCTCGGCCAGCCACACCGCGATGTCCAGCTCCCGGCGCGCCCGCTCCAGCAGCTCGGCGTCGCGCCCCACCTTCACGACCAGGTCACCGGCGGCGAACACGGCGTTCTCGCCCAGGGCGAGGAGCCGCGCGTCCCGTGCCGGAGCGGGCAGCACCCCCGCCGCGGCCAGTACGTCGCGCGCCCTTGCCTCGTCCATCGTCCGCCTCCGTGCCCTCGACTTCCTGGCGCGGACGGCGCACCGCCGTCCGACGGACAGTGTCGCATTCGCGAAAAACCGGTTGGCCGCCCCCGCCGGGGGCGCCTACCGTGCCGTTCGTGGCAGCTTGCAACGCGATCACCATCTCCGGTCACGGCCGGGGCTGCACGCACTCCCAGCGGATGCGTGGCGGCCCTGGAGCCCTGACCGGCCCGGGGAACCACGCCGGCTGACGGCCGCGCCGCTCGAGGCGCCCCCTTCATCCCGTACGCCGTGAAGCGTGCACGCATCTGACGTGTGCACGCCCCGTGAGCGCGTTCCCTTCCTGTCTTCCGGTCAGGGCCCTTCGCTGCCCTTCCCACCCTCCACGGAAGACAAGGACCGCAGGCCATGGCCCGTCCGACCCACATTTCCCGCGCTCTCTCGCAGAACTTCCTCGCCGACCGCGCCACCGCCGAACGCCTCGCCCGCCTGGCCGCCCCGCACGAACGGCAGGTGCCCCTGCTGCTCGAAGTCGGTGCGGGCAACGGCGCGCTGACCGCGACGCTGGCGCCCCGCTGCCGCGAGCTGCGCGCCTATGAGATCGACCCCCGGCTGGTGCCGGGGCTGCGCGCCCGCTTCGTGGACGTGCCCCATGTGAGCGTCGAAAACGGGGACTTCCTCGGCGTACGCCCTCCGCGCAGCCCCTTCTCCGTCGCCGGCAACGTCCCCTTCTCGCGCACGGCGGCCATCGTCGACTGGTGTCTGCGCGCCCCCTCCCTCACCGACGCGACGCTGCTCACCCAGTACGAGTACGCCCGCAAACGCACCGGCGACTACGGCAGATGGACGCTGCTGACCGTCCGCAGCTGGCCCCGGTACGCGTGGCGGCTGCTCGGACGGGTCGACCGGAGCCGGTTCAGGCCCGTGCCACGCGTCGACGCCGGGATCGTGCGCATCGAGCGCCGCCGCACCCCCTTGCTCGATGCGTCCGCGTACGACGGGTGGCAGCACCTCGTCGAGCTCGGCTTCTCGGGCGTCGGTGGCTGTCTGCACGCCTCGTTGCGCCGGGTCCACGCGAGGCGCCGGGTGGACACGGCCTTCCGCGCCGCAGGGCTCGACCCGCGTGTCCTGGTCGGCGAGGTGCCGCCCGCGCGGTGGCTGGCGCTGCACCGGGTCCTCGCGCCGTGAGGTTTCCGCACAGGGCAAGGGCCCGTTGGCCCCCCGGTGACCAACGGGCCCTTGTTCAGCAGGAGTTCAGACGCGCAGCGGCTCGCTCTCGCTCTGCGGCACCGGCGTCACCGCCTCGGGTGACTCGTCGTGTGTGAGGTCGGGGAGCCGGTGCAGCCACTTCGGCAGGTACCAGTTGCGCTCGCCGAGCAGGGCCATCACCGCCGGGAGCAGGACGCCCCGGATGATCGTCGCGTCGATGAGCACCGCGGCGGCCAGGCCCACGCCCATCTGCTTCATGGACTGCATGGACAGCGTGCCGAAGATCGCGAAGACGGCGACCATGATGACCGCGGCGCTGGTGACGACCCCGGCCGTGGTCACCACGCCGTGGGTGATCGCGTCCCTCGTCGTGAGGCCCCGCAGACGCGCCTCACGGATTCGGGAGACCACGAACACGTGGTAGTCCATCGAGAGCCCGAAAAGGATGACGAAGAGGAACAGCGGCAGCCAGGTGATGATGGCCCCCACGCCCTCGGCGCCCACGAGCGAGGCACCCCAGCCGTGCTGGAAGACGGCGACCAGGATGCCGTAGGCCGCGCCGACCGACAGCAGGTTCAGCACGATAGAGGTGATCGCGACCGTCAGCGAGCGGAACGACACGAGCATCAGCAGGAAGGCGAAGACCACGACGAAGGCGAAGACCGGGACGACCGAGCCGACGAGCTGGTCGTTGAAGTCATGTGAGCCCGCGACCTGCCCGGTGATCGGTGCCTGCACGCCGTCGACCTTGCCGAGTGTCGCGGGCCGCACCTCGTCGCGCAGCCTGTCCAGGCTCGCTCCCGCCTTGTCCTGGTCGGAGCCGCCGACCAGCGGGACGTAGACGAAGGCGACGTTCTGCGCGTCGTGCACCTTGATCTCCACCGGGCCGCGCGAGGCGCCCGAACTGACCGCCCGCTCCCGGAAGTCGGCCAGCGCCGACTTCACGTCGGGGGCGTTGATGTCCTTCGCCTTGACGACCACCTCGGCAGGTTCGGAGCCGCCGGGGAACGCGTCGTTGACCCGGTTGTACGTCTGCACGATCGGCAGCGAGTCGCCGAACTCCTGGTCGAGGCTGAGGTTCTCGGTCTTCATGCCGACCGCGGGCGCAGCGATGGCGAGGAGGGCACCTGCCGCGACCACCACCGCGACAGCGGGTCGGGCGAGCACGACCCGCAGGACGGCGCTCCAGAGCCGGCTCTCCCCGTTGCCGCCGCGCCCGATGCCGGTCCCGCGCCGCTTGTCCGGGTGCAGGAAGGGGAGGCGTCCCTTCTCGACCCGCCGGCCGAGCAGGGACAACAGCGCGGGCAGGACGGTCACCGAACCGACCATGGCGACCGCCACCACCATCAGCGAGGCCAGACCCATGCTCTCGAAGGTGGCGAGTCCGGTGAACAGCATGCCCGCCATGGCCACGCACACCGTGATGCCCGAGACGATGATCGCGCGGCCACTGGTCGCGGCCGCGATCCGCAGCGCGGTGTCGGAGTCCCGGCCGGCCGCCCGCTCCTCACGCTCGCGTCGGAGATAGAACAGGCAGTAGTCGACACCGACGGCCAGCCCCACCAGCAGCATCACGGAGTTCGCGGTGTCGCTCATCGGCTGCAGATGGCTGACGATGCCCATCAGGCCCATCGTCGCCATGATCGCCGTGATCGCCAGCGCCACCGGCAGCAGCGCCGCCACCAGCGCGCCGAAGGCGATCAGCAGGATGCCGAGGGCCACCGGCACCGCCGAGTACTCGGCCTGCTTGAAGTCGCCGCCGAACGCGTCGTCGAACGTCTTCATCATGCTGGCGCCGCCGATCTCTTCCACCCGAAGATCGGGGTGGTCCTTCTGGACGCCCTGGACGGCCTTCAGCACCGGCTCGATCCGCTCGCCCGCCGTGTCGGAGTCGCCACGCACGTCGAACTGGACGAGCGCGCTGCGTCCGTCCTGCGAGATGGTCCTCGTGTCGTACGGCGAGGTCACGGCGGTCACTCGACCGGTGGCGTCAACGGCCTTGATCACCGCGTCGACCGCGTCATGGAACGTCGGGTCGGTGGCCTTGACGCCTGCGTCCTTGGCCTGGATCAGGACGCTCTCACTGGCCGGCTCCTCGATCCCGGCCTTCTTGATGATCTGCGCGGCGGTGTGGGTCTCGCCCTTGAGCTGGTCGCTCTCGTCGACGTCGACCCGTCCCGCCGCGGAGCCGAGGCCCATCGCCAGGACGACGAACAGCACCCAGATGCCGACGGCCGCCCAGCGGTGCCGGGCGCTCCAGCCACCGGCCCGGGCTGCCAGGCCCCGGACCCGCGTTGTTTCTCCGTTCCCCATGTCGGGCTGCCCCCTACGACTACGGTGACAGCCCCCTGCCGTCACCCTTCGACATGAAGGTATGGGCCGGATAAGAGGGACTCGTCGTGCTGTCTGGTGAACCGCCTGGAGGACGGCTCCTCCCTTGGGACCGGACGGCCTCACCATCTGGGAGGACGGTGACCCCTTACACCTGGTCGGGGATCTCGGGGCTGTGGATCAGGGGCGGCGGTCATGCGGCAGCCGATCCTGATTGCGCCTCCCCCGGTGAGTGAGTCAAGGTGTGCGGGTGACGACGACGTACGCGGCGCTGCTGCGCGGGATCAACGTGGGCGGCAACAGGAAGCTTCCGATGGCCGAGCTGCGCACCCTCATGGAGGAGCTCGGCTACGTCGGCGTCCGCACCTATCTCCAAAGCGGTCAGGCCGTCTTCGCCAGCGACCACGGCGACGAGGAGTCCCTCGCCGCGGAGCTCACGGAGGCGGTCGAGAAGCGCTTCGGTTTCTCTGTGGACGTGATCGTGCGCGACCACGCCTATCTGAAGGCGGTCACCGAGGACTGCCCGTTCCCGGCCGCCGAGCTGGAGCCCAAGCAGCTGCACGTCACCTACTTCTCCGTGCCCGTCGATGCGGCGCGCTTCGCGGAGATCGACCGGGCGGCTTACCTCCCCGAGGAGTTCCGACTCGGCGACCGGGCCCTGTACCTGTACGCGCCGGACGGTCTCGGCCGCTCCAAGCTCGCCGAGCACCTGTCCAAGTCCCGGCTGAACAAGGGCATGATCGCCACCACACGGAACTGGAACACCGTCGTCAAGCTCGTCGAGTTGACCGCCGGGGGAGGGTGACCTTCCGCAGGCCGAGGAAGGGCGCGAGCGACAGGATCTCGCCCGGCACGGCGAGCCGCGGGTCTTGGTGGAGGCGGTGGAGCTCCTCCGGGGTGCGGGCCGTGGCCACGGCGTCGACGAGGGCGAGGTCGTCCTCCGTGAGCGAGTCGAAGCTCTGGAGGCCGGACAGTCCCCAGCCGTCCCAGGGCAGCGGCTCCGTGCCGTTGAGTGCCGCGAGGTCCAGGACGACGCTGTTGAGGACGAGCCCCATGCCCCTCAGCCCGGGGACGACCCAGACCCCGAACGTCTCGGGGTCCGCCTCCCCGGCCCGGCACGTCCGCCACGCCTGCCCCGCCACCACGAACCGGTCCCGCGGCACGTCCAGCGGGTCCCGGACCCTCTCCCTTCCCCCAGGGGGCAAGGTCAACCGGTCGGGAAGCCGACCCCGATCAAGAAGGTTCGTCGGCGGCTGTGCGAGGCTCCTCGGCATGCGCTACATCATCATCGGAGCAGGGGCGGTCGGCGGAGCGATCGGCGCGCGTCTCGCGGAGGCGGGACACGAGGTGGTCCTGGTCGCGCGGGGCGCGCAGTACACGGCCCTACGCGAGGGCGGACTGCGCTTCCACGCCCCGGACGGCGAGCACACCCACCGGCTGCCGGTCGTCGACGCACCGCGGGCGCTGGGTGAGTTGCGCCCCGACGACGTGCTCGTGCTGGCCGTCAAGACACAGGACAGCGAGGCGGCGCTGGACGTCTGGGGCCCGGCACCTGTGGCGGGCGGCGGTACCGCCGCCGAACGGCTGCCCGTGGTCTGCGCGCAGAACGGGGTTGAGAGCCAGCGGCTCGCCCTGCGCCGCTTCCGCCGGGTGTACGGCGTCTGCGTCTGGCTGCCGTGCACCTTCGTCGAACCGGGTGTCGTCTCTGCGGCCGGCGCCCCGCTCACCGGCATTCTGCACATCGGCCGCCACCCGCACGGCGTCGACGGGACCGTCCGCCGGATCGCCGCCGACCTGGAGAAGTCGCGGTTCGAGGCACCGGTCGTGGCGGACGTGGCGCGCTGGCAGTACGCCAAACTGCTGGGCAATCTCGCCAACGCCGTCGAGGCGGTGAGCGGACCGATCGCCGGCGAGGAGGCGCAGCGGCTGTACGAACGGATACGCGTCGAGGGCGAGTCGGTGCTCCTGGCAGCCGGGATTCCGTACGCGAGCACGGCAGAGCAGAAGGAGGTGCGCGGCGACAAGGTCCGCTTGGAACCGCTCGAAGGGGCGGAGCGGGGCGGCGGCTCCTCCTGGCAGTCGCTCACCCGGGGCACCGGCACGATCGAGGCCGACTATCTCAACGGGGAGATCGTCCTGCTGGGCCGGATGCACGGTGTCCCGACGCCGCTGAACGAGCTGCTCCAACGGCTCGCGAACGCCTTTGCGCGCGAGCGGCGGGCGGCCGGATCGCTTCCGTCGGCGGAGCTGGTGCGCCTGGCGGACGACGCGGAGGCGGCCACTGACGGGACTGTCGCGTTTGTTCAAGAGGAGGACGCCGCTCATCCCTAGCGTGGAGGCATGAGCGATGCGTACAAGAACGTGCACCCGTACATGGTCGAATGCGCCGCCGAGGCCGCCCGTGTGGCCCGTGGCGTCAGGGCGGAGCAGCTGCCCGAGCCCACGCACTGCCCCGCCTGGGACGTCCGCGCCCTGGTGAACCACTGGGTCCTCTACACCTCGCACGGCCTGGAGCACCGCGCCCTGCGCACCCCCCTCCCCGAGGAGCTGACCGCACGCGACTTCACCGCGGAACCGAGCTGGGCGCAGGCGTACGCCGACCGGCTCGACCGTGCGGTCGCCGCCTGGGACGACCCCACCGTGTGGGAGGGCGAGGTCGACCTGGGCATGGCGAAGATGCCCGCGGCCGAGCTGGCGGGGATGATCGTCAAGGAGATGGCCGTCCACGGCTGGGACGTCGCGACGGCCACCGGTCAGGGGTACCGGATCTCGGAGGGCGCCGCCCGTCTCGTCCTGGACGTCGTCGAGACCCACGGCGACATCTACCGCCAGTACGACGGCTTCGCCGATCCGGTCGCCGTCCCCGCCGACTCACCCGTGTTCGAGCGCGCGCTGGCGGCGAGCGGCCGGGACCCGCGGCAGCGGGGTGTGGGCAAAGTGGACCACTGAGAAAGCGCCACATTGGGCCGAGCCCCTGTGCCAATCGGTGCCTAGTCTCGACCGCATGACGAACGACTCGCCCACCCGTGTCGACTTCTACTTCGACCCCGCCTGTCCCTTCGCCTGGATCACGTCCCGCTGGCTGCTGGAGGTCGAGCGCGAGCGTCCGCTCGACCTCCGCTTCCATGTCATGAGCCTCTACCTGCACAACATCGGCAACGAGCTGCCGCAGTGGTACAGCGCCTTGGTCGACAAGTCGATCGGACCGGTGCGCGTCGCGGTGGCGGCCGCCGAGCGGCACGGTGAGAAGGTGCTGCGGGAGCTGTACACCGCCTTCGGCACCCGGATCCACGAGCGCAAGGCCGAGGACTTCGACGCGGTGGTCGCCGAGTCGCTCGCCGAACTCGGGCTTCCGGCCGACCTCGCGACAGCCGCGCACGATCCGTCGCACGACGAGGCCGTGCGCCGCAGCCATGACGCGGGTGCCGAGCCCGGCTCGGGCGGCTATGTGGGGACGCCCACCCTGCACGTCGAGGGAACGGTGTGGTTCGGACCGGTCCTGCGGGCCGTCCCACGGGGCGCGCGGGCGGCCGAACTCTTCGACAGCTTCCGGGTGCTGGCCGCGCACCCCGACTTCTTCGAGCTCAAGCGAACCAGGACCGGGGCGCTTCGCTTCGACTGAACGACCACCACCGTGCGGTCAGCGATGTGACTACTGCGCACCGCGCTCGTACGCATCGGCGGGCTGCCGTCCTCGGGCGACCCGTTCACGGTGACGGTCACCGCGTCCAATGCGTACGGCATCAGCGCCCCGTCCCTGTCCTCGCTCCCGCTGACACCCACGGCCGCGAGCGTGCTGCCCGCGGCCCCGACGAGCCCGAAACTGCGGACCCGGTCCACGGCGGCCACCGTCGCCTGGACCCCGCCGACGGCGACGGGCGACGCGAAGGTGATCGGCTACCGGGTGACGGTCTCCGACGGCCGTGACCCGATCGACGTCACGGGCCGGGACGTCCTGGTCACCCAGCCGACCGGCAAGGGCATGTTCCGCGTGATCGGCGATCTGAAGCCGGGCACCCCGTACACGGTCACGGTGGCCGCGGTGACGGCAGCGGGCACGGGTCCGGCGGCCAGGGTGACGGCGACGACCGCGTCGTGACGACTCACCACCCTTCCGCAAGCATCCGCTGACACACTGTCGAAGGGCGCCCACCATGCGTGGGCGCCCGCGGACGTCCTCTCGTCGACGACGGGACAGGCAGGCCACGACCCGCATTCGTGTGAGACCTCGGGCTGCGTGTGCGGCTGCCGGTTCGGGCCGACCGCCGAGCTGCTCAGGCTCCGAGCGCCGCGGGCCTCGGCAGCCGGGCCTGGTCGTAGCGGTCGACCACGAGCCGCGCCACCTCCGGCGCGGGGCCCAGGACCTCGGCCAGGACGTCCGCCTCGGCGGCGCCCCGGGCGATGCGGTGCGGCAGGAAGCCGGGGGCCAGGACGTACGGTGCCACGGCCACGCGTGCGCAGCCCGCCGCCCGCAGTTCGCGCACCGCGTCCTCGGTGCGTGGGAACCCCGCGGGAGACGCAGCGGAGGCGAACGCAGGCCGCACGGCGCACCAACCGGTGTGCCGCCACTCCCGCGCGATGTCAGCGATCACTGCGATCGCCTCCGGGTCCGTGGACCCCGCCGAGGCCAGCACGACCCCGGTCGAGGACTTGTCGGCGGGGGTCAGTCCCGCCTCGTACAGACGCCGCTCCAGGGCGTGCAGCAGCAGCGGCGAGGGGCCGAGTACGTCCGCCTGCCTGATCCGCAGCTGCCGGGGTGCTTCCCGCAGGACCGCCGGAATGTCTGCCTTCGCGTGGAACGCCCGGGTCAGCAGGAGGGGCAGAGCCACGACATCGCGCACTCCCTCCGCGGCCAGGGACTCCAGCACCCCGTGCACGGACGGGACGTTGAAGTCCAGGAAGCCGGTCTCCACGTGCAGCCCGGGCCGTAGCGACCGTACCCGCCGGACCAGGGCGTGCACGGTTGCGGCGTGCCGCGGGTCGCGGCTGCCGTGGGCGACGACTACGAGAGCGGGGCGAACCGGCCTGTGGAACATGGGAGATCAGCTCTTGACGAGGAGACCGCGGCTGCGCAGCACCCGCCGCTCCAGCGGGCTGAAGATCAGCAGGTCGATGGCGATGCCGACGAACAGGATCAGGATGACGGCCTCGAACACCATCGACATGGAGCTGGCGTTGCGGCCGTTCTCCAGCAAGGCGCCCAGGCCGATGCCGAGGTCGGGCGAGGAGGCGATGATCTCCGCCGCCATCAGCGAGCGCCAGGAGAACGCCCAGCCCTGCTTCAGGCCCGCCAGATAGCCCGGTAGCGCGGCCGGCATGACGATGTGCCAGGTGCCCTTGAGGCCCGTCGCGCCCATCGTGCGGCCCGCTCGCAGGAACAGCGGCGGCACCTGGTCGATGCCGGACACCAGACCGTTGGCGATGGAGGGCACGGCGCCCAGCAGGATCACCGCGTACATCATCGAGTTGTTCAGGCCCAGCCAGATCACGGCGGGCGGTACCCACGCCACCGACGGGAGCGACTGGAGCCCGGACAGGATCGGACCGATGGCCGCGCGCACGAACTTCACGCGGGCCACCAGCAGACCCAGCGGAGTACCGATCGCCAGCGCGAAGAGGAAGCCCAGCAGACCGCGCGAGACGCTGGTCCAGATGTAACCGAGCAGTTTGCCCTGCAGCCAGGCGTCCTCGACCTCGCCCCACACGTCGGAGGGTGAGGGGAGCTTGGTCGGGTCGTCGACGACCTTGAAGGAGATCAGCGCCTGCCAGATCACCAGGACGACCGCGATAGCGAGGAGCGGCGGCAGGATCTTGTTGACGAAGGTCTGCCGGAAGGGCGCACGGCCCGTGGCCGAGGACTCCAGTGCGTCGAGGCCCGCCTCCAGGCCGCCCAGCCCGGCGCTGTCCTTGACGGGGGCGCCTGCCGTCGTGTCGGTGGTCTCAGTGCTGGCCATGACGGCGGATCTCCCCACGCAGTACTTCGGTGATCTCGATGGACAACTCCGCCACCGGGGCGTCCTCGATCCGGCGCGGCTGCGGTATGTCCACCCACCACTCGCGCGCGACCCGGCCCGGACGCGAGGAGAGCAGGACGACCCGCTGCGCCAGCCGCACCGCCTCGCGCACGTTGTGCGTGACGAACAGCACGGACAGCCCCGTCTCCGCCCAGATGCGGGTCAGCTCGTCGTGCAGCACGTCCCGGGTGATCGCGTCGAGCGCCGCGAACGGCTCGTCCATCAGCAGAAGCTGGCTGTCCTGTGCCAGGGCGCGGGCCAGGGCGACACGCTGGCGCATACCGCCGGACAGCTCGTGCACCCGCTTTCCGTACGAGCCCTTGAGGCGTACGAGTTCGAGCAGCTCCTCGGCCTTGCCGCGCCGCTCGTTCTTCGCAACCCCCCTGAGCTTGAGGGCGAGTTCGATGTTCTTGCCCGCGGTCAGCCACGGGAAGAGGGCGTGCTCCTGGAACATCAGGGCCGGACGCCCATGAGTCGTGATGCTGCCGGCGGAGGGCTTGTCGAGCCCCGCCACCAGGTTCAGCAGGGTCGACTTGCCGCAGCCCGAGGCCCCCAGGAGGGTGACGAACTCGCCCGGCGCGACATCCAGCGTGATGTCGTCCAGGACGAGCTGCTGCCCGGCTGGCCCGGCGAAGGACTTCGAGACGTGCTCGATGCGGGCGGCGTGTTCCACCGACTCGGCGCGGTCGGCGGCCTTGGCGAGGGTGGTGGCCATGGTCGTCACCTCCTGGGAACTCATCGTTTGATACGGGCTTACTTGACGCCGAGACCGGCGTCGTCGACCGTGCTCTCGCCCTCGGCCTTGAGGACCTTGTTCAGGAGGGTGAGGTCGTAGATGCCCTCCAGCTTCGGGCTCTTCAGCAGACCCGCCTTGACCGCGTGCTGCGCCTCGGTGTTCAGGGTGGAGGCCAGCGGGTCGTCGGTGATCTGGATGGACTTCCACGCCGGGTCCAGCACGTCGGCCGGCAGGGCCTTGCCGGAGTCGGTCTCCAGCTGCTTGTTCGCCGCGGCCTTCGCCTCGTCCGGGTTGGCGTTGATCCACTTGTTGGTGTCGACCGAGGCCTTCAGCACCGCCTCGACGGCCTTGGGGTGCTCCGTGAGGAACTTCTGCGACACGATGATGTTCGTGATCACGAACTTCTTGTCGGGCCACAGCGACGCCTCGTCGAGGAGCACCTTGCCGCCCTCGGCGACCAGCTTGGACGCGGTCGGCTCGGGCACCCAGGCACCGTCGATCGAACCGGACTTGTAGGCGTCCGGCGTCACCTTGTTGTCCGTGCGCACGACGGACACGTCGCCCTTGCCGCTCTCCGCGTCGACCTTCCAGCCCTGGTCCGCGATCCAGTTGAGGAACGCCACGTCCTGCGTGTTGCCGAGCTGAGGCGTCGCGATCTTCTTGCCCTTGACGTCCTTCAGGGACTTGATCTTCGCGGGGTTGACCACGAGCTTCACACCACCGGACGCCGAGCCGCCGATGATGCGCAGGCTCTTGCCGTCGGACTTGGTGTAGCCGTTGATCGCCGGGGAGGGGCCGATCCAGCCGATGTCGATGGCACCGGAGTTGAGCGCCTCGATCTCGGAGGGGCCCGCGTTGAAGATCTGGTACTTGGCCTGCGTGGCGCCGAGCGACTTCTGGAAGAAGCCCTTCTGGACGCCCACGAGTGCGGTCGCGTGGGTCAGGTTGCCGAAGTAACCGATCTTCACGGAGTCGAGACCGTCGATCTTCTGGGCCCCGGCGGCGACCTTCTGGTTGGAGGAGTCGTCCTTGGCCTCGGACCCGTAACCGCAGGCGGCGAGCGTCAGCAGGGGGAGTGCGGCGACCACGGCTATGCCGCGGCGGAGGAAGGGGATGGGGGTCCCCCCGGTTGAGCGGATTCGAAACTGGGGGAGGTTGGCAGGCACGGGAGGCGTTCCTCTCGTTGGCCCGGCGGTCACGGTCTCAGGTCGTGGCCGGGAGTTCGGCAAAGGGTCTTCGTCGCTTCCGGGACGTCGGGTGGGGGGACGGGGCGCGCAGGCAGTGCGCGTACGTCAGCGCCCACATCGCGTCACTCCGCCCTGCCCGCTGCCGAGGGCGCCGCTGCCGACGCGGCCGCCCTCCTTCGCGAACGTCGAGTAGAAGCAGGTGGTGGTCATGATCAGAAGTCCCACCCGGCGTCGTCGGCCTCGTCCTTCACCGGTTCGGGCGCGGCGAACGACTCGCCGACCATGCCCGCGGTGAGGGTGGTGCCGTCGGCCGGGTCGATCAGGATGAACGAGCCCGTGCGGCGGGAGTCCGCGTAGGAGTCCACCGGCAGCGGCTCGGCGGTACGGATCTTCACGCGGCCGATGTCGTTGGCGACGAGTCGTCCCGGGTGCGGGTGCAGGGACAGGTCGTCGAGCGTGAGACGGGACGGTATGTCCTTGACGATCGCCTTCACCGTGCGGGTGCCGTGCTTGAGCAGCACGCGGTGGCCGACGGTCAGCGGCTGGTCGGCCACGTGGCAGACGGTCGCCTCGATGTCCTGGGTGGTCGCGGGCGCGTCCTTGCTGGGCACGATCAGGTCGCCGCGCGAGATGTCGATGTCGTCCTCCAGCAGGAGGGTCACCGACTGGGTGGTCCAGGCGACGTCGACCGGCTCGCCCAGCAGGTCGATGCCGGAGATCCGCGAGGTGCGGCCCGAGGGCAGCACGGTGACCGCTTCGCCGACGCGGAACGAACCGGCGGCGATCTGGCCCGCGTAGCCCCGGTAGTCGGGGTGCTCGGCGGTCTGCGGCCGGATCACGTACTGCACGGGAAGCCGGGCGTGGCAGTGGCTCAGGTCGTGGCTGACCGGGACCGTCTCCAGGTGCTCCAGGACGGTGGGGCCGCCGTACCAGTCCATGTTCGCGGACGGCTCCACCACGTTGTCGCCGGCCAGCGCCGAGATCGGGATCGCGGTGACCTCCGGGACGCCCAGTTCGGTCGCATACGCCGTGAACTCCTCGGCGATCGCGGCGAACACGGGCTCCTGGTAGTCGACCAGGTCCATCTTGTTGACCGCGAGCACCACGTGGGGGACCCGGAGGAGCGCTGCGATCGCGGCGTGCCGGCGGGTCTGCTCGACGACGCCGTTGCGGGCGTCGACGAGGATCACCGTCAGCTCGGCCGTGGAGGCACCCGTCACCATGTTGCGGGTGTACTGCACATGGCCGGGGGTGTCGGCCAGGATGAACCGGCGCCGGGGCGTGGCGAAGTAGCGGTACGCCACGTCGATCGTGATGCCCTGCTCGCGCTCGGCCCGCAGGCCGTCCGTCAGCAGTGCGAGGTCCGGAGTGTCCTGGCCGCGGTTGCGTGAGGCGTGCTCCACGGCCTCCAGCTGGTCGGCGAGAATCGACTTGGAGTCGTGCAGCAGCCGTCCGACGAGCGTGGACTTGCCGTCGTCGACGGAGCCGGCGGTGGCGAACCGCAGCAAGGTGGTGGCCGAGAGCTCCTCGGTCGTGGTCGTGCTCATGCTTAGAAGTACCCCTCGCGCTTGCGGTCTTCCATCGCGGCCTCGGAGAGCTTGTCGTCGGCGCGCGTGGCGCCGCGCTCGGTCAGCCGGGACGCGGCGATCTCGGCGATGACGGCGTCCAGCGTGGTCGCGTCGGAGTCGACGGCACCCGTGCAGGACATGTCACCGACGGTCCGGTAACGGATGAGGCGCTTCTCGACGGTCTCCCCGTCCTTGGGTCCGCCCCACTCGCCCGCCGTCAGCCACATGCCGCCCCGCTGGAACACCTCGCGCTCGTGGGCGAAGTAGATCTCCGGCAGTTCGATGCCCTCATGGGCGATGTACTGCCAGACGTCCAGCTCGGTCCAGTTGGAGAGCGGGAAGACGCGGACGTGCTCGCCGGGCCCGTGCCGCCCGTTGTACAGGTTCCACAGCTCGGGCCGCTGACGGCGCGGGTCCCACTGCGAGAACTCGTCCCGCAGGGAGAACACCCGCTCCTTGGCGCGGGCCTTCTCCTCGTCGCGGCGGCCGCCACCGAAGACGGCGTCGAACTTCTCGTTCTGGATCTTCTCGGTCAGCGGCAGCGTCTGCAGCGGGTTGCGGGTGCCGTCCGGGCGCTCCTTGAGGAGTCCGCGGTCGATGTAGTCCTGGACGGACGCGACGTGCAGGCGCAGGTTGTGCCGCGCCACCGTACGGTCGCGATACTCGATGACCTCGGGGAAGTTGTGCCCGGTGTCCACGTGCAGCAGCGTGAAGGGGACGGCCGCGGGGGCGAACGCCTTCACTGCCAGGTGCAGCATGACGATGGAGTCCTTGCCGCCGGAGAAGAGGATCACCGGCCGTTCGAACTCGCCCGCCACCTCGCGGAAGATGTGCACCGCCTCGGACTCCAGCGCGTCCAGGTGGCTGAGGGCGTACGGGCTGCCCGTGCCCTCCTCGGCCTCGGCGACGGTGGTCGTCATGCCAGTCCCCTTTCGCTGAGCAGCGCGTACACCGCCGCCGCGGACTCCTGCACGGTCTGGTTCTGGGACTCGATCCGCAGATCGGGAGACTCGGGCTCCTCGTACGGGTCGTCGACGCCCGTCAGGCCCTTCAGCTCGCCCGCGGCCTGCTTGGCGTACAGACCCTTCACATCGCGTACGGAGCACACCTCGAGGGGGGTGGCCACGTGCACCTCGATATACGGCGCCCCACTCTCCTGATGACGCTTGCGCACCGCCTCCCGGCTGTCCGCGTACGGTGCGATCACCGGGACGAGCGCCTTGACGCCGTTGCGGGCGAGCAGATCGGCGAGGAAGCCGATGCGCTGCACGTTCGTGTGCCGGTCCGCGCGGGTGAAGCTGAGCCCCGCCGAGATGAACTCGCGGATCTCGTCGCCGTCGAGCACCTCGACCCGGTGGCCCTCCTCGCGCAGGCGGCCGGCCAGCTCGTACGCAATGGTGGTCTTGCCGGCGCTCGGCAGACCCGTGAGCCAGACGGTGGCTCCGGTCGTCACGTGTGTCTCCTGAGTCTCTGTCATGGTCAGCCGTGCAGCCCGCATTCGGTCTTGGCACGGCCCGCCCAGCGGCCGGCGCGCGCGTCCTCGCCCGCCAGGACCCGGCGGGTGCAGGGCGCGCAGCCCACGGAGGCGTAGCCGTCCATGAGCAGGGGGTTGGTGAGGACGCCGTGTTCGGCGACGTACGCGTCCACGTCGTCCTGGGTCCAGCGGGCGATCGGCGAGATCTTGACCTTCTGGCGCTTCTCGTCCCAGCCGACGACCGGGGTGTTCGCCCGGGTCGGGGACTCGTCGCGGCGCAGCCCGGTAGCCCAGGCGTCGTAGCCGGTCAGGCCCTCCTCCAGCGGCTGGACCTTGCGCAGCCTGCAGCACAGGTCGGGGTCGCGGTCATGCAGCCTGGGGCCGTACTGGGCGTCCTGCTCGGCGACCGTCTGGCGCGGGGTGAGTGTGATGACGTTGACGTCCATCACGGCCTCGACCGCGTCGCGCGTGCCGATGGTCTCCGGGAAGTGGTAGCCGGTGTCGAGGAACACCACGTCGACTTTGGCGCCGCCCGGCATCGCGCGGGAGGCGAGGTGCGCGACCACCGCGTCCTCCATGGAGGAGGTCACGCAGAAGCGCTTGCCGAAGGTGTCGGCCGCCCACTGGAGAATCTCCAGCGCGGAGGCTTCCTCCAGGTCACGGCCCGCCTGCTCGGCGAGCGCCTTGAGGTCGTCGGTGCTGCGCTCTTCCTGAGTCGTCGTCATGTCCTGGTCCCTCCCGTGTCGTCGCGCTGAAGCCCCCGGGCCAGCAGACCCAGGAACTTCAGCTGGAAGGCTCGATTGCACGCCCCGCATTCCCACGCGCCTGCCCCACTCTCGGCTCCGCTCGGACGCAGGTCCTCGTCTCCGCAGTAGGGGCAGTAGAAGGGCGCCGCGCGCTCGCTCACGACAACGCCTCCTCGGAAGCACGGGCCGTCCACGTCGCGAATCGCTCGCCCTCTTCGCGCTCCGCCTGGAACCGCTTGAGGACGCGCTCGACGTAGTCCGGCAGCTCCTCCGATGTCACCTTCAGGCCGCGGACCTTGCGGCCGAAGCCGGCCTCCAGGCCGAGCGCGCCGCCCAGGTGCACCTGGAAGCCCTCCACCTGCTCGCCCTTGTCGTTGAGGACCAGCTGGCCCTTGAGGCCGATGTCCGCGACCTGGATACGGGCGCAGGCGTTGGGGCAGCCGTTGATGTTGATGGTGATCGGCTCGTCGAAGTCCGGGATGCGGCGCTCCAGTTCGTCGATCAGCGAGGAGCCGCGTGCCTTGGTCTCGACGATGGCGAGCTTGCAGTACTCGATGCCGGTGCAGGCCATGGTGCCGCGCCGGAACGGGGAGGGCTTCACCGTGAGGTCGAGGGCCTCCAGGCCCTCGACGAGCGAGTCGACCTGCGACTCCTCCACGTCCAGCACGAGCATCTTCTGTTCGACCGTCGTACGGACGCGGCCCGAGCCGTGCGCCTCGGCGAGGTCCGCGATGTTCGTCAGCGTGGTGCCGTCGACCCGGCCGACGCGCGGAGCGAAGCCGACGTAGAAACGGCCGTCCTTCTGCCGGTGCACACCGACGTGGTCGCGCCAGCGCTCCAGCGGCTGCGCGGGCGCCGGGCCGTCGACGAGCTTCCGCTTCAGGTACTCGTCCTCCAGTACCTGGCGGAACTTCTCCGCACCCCAGTCGGCGACCAGGAACTTCAGCCGGGCGCGGGTGCGCAGCCGCCGGTAGCCGTAGTCGCGGAAGATCGAGATGACGCCCTCGTAGACGTCCGGGACCTCGTCGAGCGAGACCCAGGCGCCGAGGCGTACGCCGATCTTCGGGTTGGTGGACAGACCCCCGCCGACCCACAGGTCGAAACCGGGGCCGTGCTCGGGGTGGTCGACACCGACGAAGGCGATGTCGTTGATCTCGTGCGCCACGTCGAGGAGGGGCGAACCGGAGATCGCGGACTTGAACTTGCGCGGCAGGTTGGAGAAGGCCTTGTTGCCGATGATCCGGCGGTTGACCTCCTCGATGGCCGGCGTGCCGTCGATGATCTCGTCCTCGGCGATACCGGCGACGGGGGAGCCGAGGATCACGCGGGGCGTGTCACCGCAGGCCTCGGTCGTGGACAGCCCGACGGCCTCCAGCCGGTTCCAGATCTCGGGCACGTCCTCGATCCGGATCCAGTGGTACTGGACGTTCTGCCGGTCGGTGATGTCGGCGGTACCGCGTGCGAACTCCTGCGAGATCTCACCGATGACGCGCAGCTGCCGTGTGGTCAGGCGGCCGCCGTCGATACGGACGCGCAGCATGAAGTACTTGTCGTCCAGTTCCTCCGGCTCCAGGATCGCGGTCTTGCCGCCGTCGATCCCGGGCTTGCGCTGGGTGTAGAGGCCCCACCAGCGCATCCGCCCGCGCAGGTCGTTGGGATCGATGGAGTCGAAGCCTCGCTTGGAGTAGATCGTCTCAATACGTGTCCGCACATTGAGACCGTCGTCGTCCTTCTTGAACTGTTCGTTGCCGTTGAGCGGGGTGAAGTGACCCACAGCCCACTGACCCTCACCACGGTGACGGCTCACCTTGCGGCGGGGCGTGGCGGGGTTCTGCGGGATGGCAGCCATGGTGGGTACGTCCTTCGGGACAGTCAGGGGAGCGGCTCTGACCTGCGCATGCGCGCGCACGCCTGAGGCGTGCGCGTCATTGCGCGATGGTGAAGAGGGAAAACCGGTACGGGCTGGAGGCTCTCAGCTCGCCGGACAGATGGCGCTGGACATGCGGCCGAGATCGACGTGCCGTCGACTCACCAAGGCGATTCCAGTTCCAGACATGACGGAAGCGTGTCACGGCGTTCTGGACGCAGTCCAGCTTCGTCCATCATGCGGACATCCTTGTCCCGGAATGCGGGACGGTGGTGTCGTCGGTCACATGGCCGGGGAAGTGCCGTGTCCCCGCAGGTCAGGCAGGACAAGCCCCGGGCCAGGGGCCTGGCGTGGGCACCTCGGGCTCCTCCTCGACCTTGGTGTCGAAGAGCTTGAACCCCCGGCGCAGATAGTTGTCCATCGCGTGTTCGCCGTCCTTGCTGCATGTATGCAGCCACACCCGCTTCGTCGGCGCCAGCCCCGGCCAGCGGTCCGCGAGGTCCCATGCGCGGGCGGCGCCGTACGACAGCAGATGCCCGCCGATCCGCCGGCCCCGGAACGCCGGGACGAGGCCGAAGTAGACGATCTCCACGGCACCCTCGTCCTGCGGCTCCAGCTCCACGTACCCCGCGGGCGTCCCCCGGTCGTAGGCGACCCACGTCTCCACGCCCCGCCGGTTCAGGTACTCCTGCCACTGCGCGTACGTCCAGCCGAGCCGGTCGGTCCACCGGATGTCGCCGCCGACCGACGCGTACAGGAAGCGGCTGAACTCCGGCGACGGCACGTCGGCGCGGACGACGCGGACATCGCCTTCGGGAGCCGTCGCGGGCAGCACATCCGCCGGGGACGTCTGCTCCAGGGACCACGTGGTCACGGTGAGGGTGCTCATGCGGTCAGGGAATCACGCAGCCGCGCGGTACGACAAAGGGGTTCCGGTCCGCGGGCCGCGCCCTACTCCAGCGCGTCGTCCACGGAGGTCAGCGGCACCGCGTACAGCACCCGGCCCCCGGCCGGTCCGATCCCCTGGCCCTGGTCACCGCTCGCTGCCCCCTCCGTCAGCGTCCACAGCTCGCCGGTCTGCGGCCAGTACGACAGGGAGGCGGTGTGGCGGCCCCAGCACGCCTGGGTCTCGTCGGCCGCGCACATGGCCGCCTTGGCTCCGGAGGTGTTCTGCCGCCAGAGCGTGCCGTGCCGGCCGGCGACGGTGGGCGCGAGGTCGACGTACCAGTCGGCCCGGGACGCCCCGCTGTGCCGGTACGAGAGCACGCCCCGGACCCCGTTCGCGTCCGTCTCGTACGCCTCGCTCACCGCGGCGTCGCCGTGCTTGTCGGTGGCGAGCAGACCGCCGTGGCCGGGCACGGTGCTGAAGGCGTAGCGCCACACCCGGGCAGCCGAACCGGTGCTCCCGGGAGGGAACCGCTCGCCCGCCACCAGGCTGTCCGGGGCCGAGGTGCGGTCGAGCGAGAGGGCCGAGAAGCAGGGGACCGCGCGGTCGTCAGCCGTGGAACAGGGGCCGCCGGTCAGGCGGTAGGAGCCGACGGTCGGCAGCACGTACCGGTAGCCGTGCGCGGCGTAGCCGCCGTCGACCCGGCCGATCGCGGGGCTGTCGACGCTCGTCTTCAGGATGCGGTGGAGGTCGAAGACCAGCAGGGAGTCGCGGGAGGTGACGAAGAGCTTGTCCTGGTACCAGACCATGCCGGACAGGCCGGTGCGGACGGCGCTGAAGTCCTTGCCGCCCGCGCGCGGGGCGACCAGCAGGGCCCAGCGGTAGGCGAGGCGGGCCGGGTCGTTCGCGTCGATGAAGGCGATCCGGGCGAGACCCCGGTCCGCGGCCGACTCACCGGAACGGCGGTCGTTGTGCGTCCAGCCCGACAGGATGACGCGGTGGGTCCCCCAGCGGCCGTCGTCGGTGCCGTCCCCGGAGGTGGTGACGGACCGGGGCAGCCACCGGGTGGTCGTCGCGTCTTCGTCGTCCCAGCAGTACGCGCGCGTGGCGGCCGGCTTCACGGGCAGCGCGGCCGTCTCTGCGGCGTCGCACGCGGACCGGTCGCGCATGGTGCGGTCCGCGGACGCGAGGACGCCGCTGACGCCGACATTGCCCCCCATCGAGCGGGTGAGTGTGTCCAGGGTGGAGCGGTCGGTGAGGTCCTCGTGGAGGCGGAACTTCGTCGTCTCGGCCGCGGCGGTGACACGGGTCAGACTCCCGGGGTTGTTCCCGCCCGCGGCCTGCGAGGTGCTGATCAGCGTGGCGGCAGCGGTGAGCGCCAGCGCGGTCCCGGCCAGCGTGGCCCGCAGCGCGCGACCCCTGCGCCTGCGGCGATGCCTGCCACGGTGCTTCATACAACCTCCCGGCATGGGCCAACTGCTCCTCGTGGTCCGGACATTGACGTGAGGAACAGGTGGGGCAGCCTGTGGGAGGGATGCTACGGCAGGCGGGCGCCGGGCCGGTCGAAGACCCGGGAATTGCAGGGTTATCCCCACCGTCGGGGCTAAACCTCGGGGCGGGGGACGAGCGGGAGAGGGAGCGGGGAGCCGCTCGTAGGACCGGGGTACGGCTCGAGTCCGCCGGGACCGCTCCGGGCTCGCAGCACTCCCGGCGCCATCGAGTGCGGCAGCAGGTCGCGTGGGTCGGCCGGGGTCAGCAACTTCACTTCCGCCGAGTCGCAGAAACGATACGGCCGGTGTTCCAGGAAGACCCCCAGGTACCTGCGTACCCGGGACATCTCCGCGCGGATCGTGACCGTGCGGGCCGGGTCGCCGAACACGTCGGCCGCGAGGGCCGCGGCCGTGCGGCCCGCGCGGTTCAGTGCCAGCAGGTAGAGCAACTCGGCATGCCGGGGACTCAGTTCATGGGTCCAGGAACCTGTGTCGCCCGACACCGTCACCGACGAGCGGCGCGGATGCGCGACATCCAGGACGATACGCGTGATGCGCGCGGGAGCGGGCGCGTCCGCGACGCGGATCAACCAGCCGCCCGGCAGCGGCTCCACCATGCACGGGCCCAGCGCCGGCAGCAGACAACGGCCGGGCGAGAACGACGCGGGCAGGGCGACCCGGCCGGTGTACGGCATCCCTGCCACCGCTGCCGTCCAGCCGTCCGTGTCGACCACCAGCGCCCGTCCGCCGAGCTTGGCCAGCAGCGGCGCAGCCACCGCACGCAGCCGCTCCAACGAGGTCAGATGGACCTCTCGCAGCCGCGCCTCCGCGAGCTTGGCCACCGCGTCCACCCACGCGAGCGTCGCCGGATGCATCGTCTCGAGCGGGCCGCTGATGTCCACGATCCCGATCAGCCGGCCGTCGCGCGGGTCGGTGATCGGGGCGCCCGTGCACGTCCACGACGCATGCGAGCGTACGAAGTGCTCGGACGCGAACACCTGCACAGGACGCCGGGTCACCGCCGGGGTGCCCACGCCGTTCGTGCCGACGACCCCCTCGCCCCAGTCGGCGCCCGGTTCGAAGCCCAACCCGTCCGCCTTGCGCAGCACCGGCGAGCTGCCCTCGCGCCACAGCACCCGCCCGTCCGCGTCGGCGACGATCATGATGTGCTGCGCGACATCCGCGACCGACAACAGACCCTCACGCAGCACCGGCAGTACCTGCCGCAGCGGCGACTCCTGGCGGCGCCGCTCGATCTCGTCACGGCCCAGCAGATCGGCCCGGAAGTCGTGGTCGGGATCGACGCCGCTGCGCAGCATGCGCCCCCACGACGCCTCGATCACCGGTCGCGGCTGGACGGGGGCGCGCTGCCCCGAGAGCGTGGCGTCGCGTACTTCGCTGAGCACACGCGCCGCCTGTGCGGCGTCCAGGGTGGCGAGCCGCGTGACATCCTTCTTCGCCGAGTGCGCCACTGGAACCTCCCCCAAGGTCGTCCGTTCCGTCAGTGGTTTCCGGCCAGGAACACCCGGATCCGTGGTGACGGTGGCTCTCATACTGCCGTCTGCCCGTGACGGAGAGCTGCACTCCCACAACAGTGAGCCGCAAGTTGCAACCTCTTGCAACCCTGGCGAACGGCCCAGCGGTGATTGAAACTTGTGCAACGCCGCTCCGGCGGCGTCCGTGCTCCTTGAACGGGGCCAGAAGGAGCGGGGGTGGTGCCGTGTCGGCGCAGCACCACCCCCGCGACACGCGCCCCGGGGGAGCGCGTGACGTCACGGGCTGGGGGGAGGGAGCCCGTGACGTGCGGGCCGGAGCGGCCACCCACCTCGGGGCCGGCGCGCCCGTGGCATCGTACGCGGCGTCAGGCGACCGGCCGCGCCCGCCCGACCACTGTGCCCAGATCCAGACCGTGCGGCAGGGTGCCGAAGGCCGAGCCCCAGTCGCCGCCGAGCCGGGAGGCGCAGAAGGCGTCGGCGACCTCCGGCGGCGCGTAACGGACGAGCAGCGAACCCTGGAGTACCAGCGCGATCCGTTCCACCAAGCGGCGTGCCCGTCCCTCGATGCCCTCCAGGTCGGCGAGTTCGGTGAGCAGGTTCTTGATCGCGCCGTCCAGACGGTGGTCCGCGCCGCGCGCCCGGCCGACCTCCTGGAGGTAGGCGTTGAGGGCCCCCGGTTCGCGCTGGAGCGCACGCAGAACGTCGAGCGCCTGCACGTTGCCCGCGCCTTCCCAGATGGAGTTGAGCGGCGACTCGCGCAGCAGCCTGGGCATGCCCCACTCCTCGACGTAGCCGTTGCCCCCGAGGCACTCCGACGCCTCCGCCACCAGCGGGGTGCACCGCTTGGTCACCCAGTACTTCGCGGCCGGCACCGCGAGCCTGAGGAACGCCCGCTCCTGCTCGCTCCCGTCGTCGTACGCCGCCGCGAGCCGCAGCGCCAGGACCGTCGCCGCCTCCGACTCCAGGGCGAGGTCGGCCAGCACATTGCGCATCAGGGGCTTGTCGACGAGCTTTCCGCCGAACGCCTCCCGGTAGGTGCAGTGGTGGATCGCCTGCGCCACCGCCTGCCGCATCAGCGACGCCGAGCCGAGGACGCAGTCGAGCCTCGTGGCCGCCACCATCTCGATGATGGTGCGCACGCCCCGCCCCTCCTCGCCGACCCGGCGCGCCCAGGTGCCGTCGAACTCGACCTCGCTGGAGGCGTTGGACCGGTTGCCGAGCTTGTCCTTGAGCCGCTGGATCAGGAAGACGTTCCGGGTGTCGTCCTCCAGCACGCGGGGGACGAGGAAACAGGTCAGGCCTCCCCCGTCGCCTTCGGCACGGGAGGTACCCCCAGGCGCCTGCGCCAGCACCAGGAACGCATCCGACATGGGCGCCGAGCAGAACCACTTGTGACCCGTCAGCTCGTATGTGCCGTCCTCGGCGAGCGGCCGCGCCCTGGTCGTGTTGGCGCGCACGTCGCTGCCGCCCTGCTTCTCGGTCATGCCCATGCCGAAGAGGACACCGGCTTTCTGTGCCGCGGGGCGCAGACCCTGGTCGTAGATCGTGGAGGTCAGCCGCGGCTCCCACTCTGCGGCCAGCGCGGGGTCCGTGCGCAGGGCGGGCACGGCGGCGTGGGTCATCGACAGCGGGCAGCCGTTGCCCGCCTCGACCTGCGTCCAGATCACGAACGCGGCCGCGCGGCGCACGTGCCCGCCCGGGCGCGGCCAGGCCGCGGTCAGCCCCGCGGCCACGCCCTTGCCGAGCAGCCGGTGCCAGGCCGGATGGAACTCGACCTCGTCGATGCGGTTGCCGTAGCGGTCATGGGTCCGCAGCTTCGGCGGGTACTCGTTGGCCTGCGCCCCCCATTCCTGCACCTGGGCGGAGCCGGCGCTCCGCCCCAGCCCCGACAGTTCGTCGCGGGCCTCGTCCACAAGCGCGGGGTCCAGATGCCGCTCGACGGCCTCCACGAGGGCGCGGTCGGCGGTGAAGACGTCATATCCGACCAGTGGCTGAGCCTGGTTGGTCACGGTGTGCGTGGTGGCTGCCATGGCCCGAACCTACCCCTCAGTACGCCCCGGGTCACCCACATCGCCGAGGCGGGCGCCACAGACCCTTCGGGCCCGCCCCACCAGGAGATGAGCGTGGACACCGGCGGCGGATACGGTTAAGACGTGCAGTCAGCAGCAAGAGAGAACCCCGAGCGGCCGTCCGGCCGACTCCATCGGGCGCGTGCCCTCTACCGGAACGTCTCCAAGCGCAGGACCGCCTGGCTTTTGCTGAAGGACACGGTCAACTCGTGCATGGAGTACCGGATCCTCGGGCTCGCGGCCGAGGCGGCGTTCTTCACGCTGCTGTCGGTGCCGCCGCTGCTGCTGAGCCTCATCGGGCTGCTGGGCTACGTCGACGACTGGACCGGTGCCGACACCATCCAGAGCCTGGAGAACAACCTCCTGGAGGCGTCCCGTACGGTCCTTTCCGACAAGGGCGTCACGGAGATCGCCCAGCCGATCCTGCACGATGTGATGAAGGGCGGCCGCCCCGACGTCATCTCCATCGGCTTCCTGTTCGCCCTGTGGTCGGGGTCGCGGGCGGTGAACGTCTTCATCGACACGATCACGGTGATGTACGGCCTCGACGGCACCCGGGGCATCGTCAAGACACGGCTGCTCGCCTTCGTCCTCTTCATCGTGGCGCTGCTGATCGGCTCGGTCGCCCTGCCCCTGATGGTGGCCGGTCCCGACGCGGTGGTGAACATCGTGCCTTGGTCGACGACGGTGGTGCAGGTCCTGTACTGGCCGGTGGTCGTCGTCCTGTCGATCGTGTTCCTGACGACGCTGTACCACGTGTCCGTGCCCGTGCGGTCGCCGTGGGTGGAGGACGTACCCGGGGCCCTGGTGGCCCTCGCGATGTGGGTGCTCGGGTCCTTCCTGCTGCGCATCTACCTGACCCAGACCATCGAGGGACCGACGATCTACGGTTCACTGGCCGCGCCCGTGGCCGTGCTGCTGTGGATCGGTGTGTCTGCCTTCGCGGTCCTTGTGGGCGCCGCCGTCAACGCGGCGATCGACCGGGTCTGGCCGGCCGCGGCCACGGCGGCGGCCCGCGCCGAGAACGAGCGGCTGCGGCAGGAGCAGGCCGCGGAGTACGTGGCCCGAGCCGCCGCCCGCGCGGCCGACCCCGACGACCCGGACATGCCCTCCGAGTTCCCGGAACGCTGGTCACGCTTCCTGCCCCCGGAGGACGTCACATCGCGCCTGCGGGCACATGCGCGCAGCGCCCATCCGCCGCAGAAGGGCGACGACTCGGGGGAGTAGAGGCGGTCACGCCGCCCGCACGTTCAGCCCGGCCGCGCGCGGCCTCGGCTACCCGATGCCCGTTCGCCCCTTCGCCCGTTCGCCCCGAGGCACCCGCCTACGCTGTCGCCATGGACGCACTCGCAGGCCTCCTGGAGGGCCCCCGCGCGCGGGGCGCCTTCATGATCCGGGCGTGCTTCGACCCGCCGTGGGCCGTGCGGGTCGAGGACCGGGCTCCGCTGACGGTGATGCTCATGGTCCGCGGGGACGCCTGGGTGGTACCGGAGGCGGGGGAGCGGGTGCGGCTGCGGGCGGGGGACCTCGCCATCGTGCGCGGTCCGGCCCCCTACACCTGCGGCGACGACCCGGCGACCGAGCCGCAGGCACTGATCCTGCCGGGAGGCGAGTGCCGCCACCCCGACGGACGCTCCCTGAACGGGGCCATGGACCTGGACGTCCGCACCTGGGGCGACCGTTTCGACGGTTCGACGGTCATGCTCATCGGCACCTACTTGATTTGGAGGGCGAGATCAGTGGCCGGCTCCTGAACGCCCTGCCTCCGCTGCTCTCCCTCACCCCCGAGGTGTGGGACTGCCCGCTCACCCCGATCCTCATGGACGAGGTCGTGCGCGACCGACCGGGCCAGGAGGTCGTCCTGGACCGGCTCCTGGACCTGCTGGTCATCGCCGCGCTGCGAGCCTGGTTCTCCCGGCCGGAGGCGGAGGCGCCCGCCTGGTACCGGGCGCTCGCCGACCCGGTCGTCGGCCGGGTGCTGCGGCTCGCGCAGGCCGACCCCGCGCGCCCTTGGACGGTGGCGTCGCTCGCGGCCGCGGCCGGGGTGTCCCGGGCCGCGCTCGCCCGCCGGTTCAGCGAGCTGGTGGGGGAGCCGCCGATGGCCTACCTGACCGGCTGGCGGCTGGCCCTCGCCGCCGACCGGCTGAGGGACACCGAGGACACCCTCGACACGGTCGCCCGCCAGGTCGGGTACGGCAGCGCGTTCGCCCCGTCGAGCGCCTTCAAGGGGGTGTACGGCATCAGCCCACAGGAGTACCGGACGCGGACGGTGTAGGCGGGCGTAGCCTGGCGTGCGTGTACGTGGAGAGGCCGTCACGGCTGACCGGCGCGGTGGTGTGGAAGCGCACCCTTGAGGACCGCGTCGTCCGGCCGGTCCTGCCCGACGGCTGCATGGACCTGTTGTGGACCGAGGGCAGGCTCCTGGTCGCTGGTCCCGACACACGCCCGTACCACCCCGGGGGCGCGCCCCGTCGCTGGGCGGGCGTCCGCTTCCAGCCCGGCACCGCACCGGCCCTCCTTGGCGTTCCGGCCTATGAACTGCGTGATCGACGCGTCGAGTTGGCGGATCTGTGGCCCGCCGCACGGGTGCGCAGGCTGACCGGGCGCGTGGAGGCCGCCGCCGATCCCGCGACCGCGCTCGAGGAGATCGCGCTGGACCGGGCCGTGCGCTCTGCGCCCCCCGACCCGCTGCTCGGTGCGGTGGTCGCGGCGCTGGACGCGGGCCGCTCGGTCGCCGCCACCGCCGACGAACTCGGCCTGGGCACACGTCAGTTGCACCGCCGCTCACTCGCCGCGTTCGGGTACGGGCCGAAGACCCTGGCCCGTGTGCTGCGATTGCAGCGGGCGCTCGTGCTGGCGCGGTCCGGGATGCCCTTCGCCGAGACCGCGGCCCGCGCGGGCTTCGCGGACCAGGCTCATCTGGCGCGGGACGTACGCGCGTTGGCGGGGATGCCGCTGGGCGACCTACTGGCCCGCGGATAGGTCCGCGAACAGGTCGACGCCGTTGCCGTCCGGGTCGTGCACGACCGCGTACCGCATCCCCCACACGGCGTCCCACGGCTTGAGTTCGCCGTGGTACCCGGCGCCCACCAGGCCCTCGTAGACGCTGTCCACCTCGGCGGGGGAGCCGCACCGGAAGGCGAGCGAGACCCGGCCGCCCCCGGTCGGCGCCTGCCAGCCGGCGTGGAAGCAACGGACAGTCTCCTCGGTGTCCAGGGCGAGCCGCAGCCCGCCGGGCAGCCCGGCCTCGACATGCGGCTGCTCCTCGGCACCCTCGGGGAAGACGAGCCCGAGGCGACGGTAGAAGGCGAGGGACGCGGCCAGGTCGGAGACGACCAGACCGATCACATCGAATCGTGGAGTCATACGGCCACCGTAGGCAGACGGCCGGGGCCGGGTCTTGAACGAATCGGACGCGCGGGCGTCGGGACAGGTCGGCCGTGCCCTTAGTCTCAGGCCATGGCCTTCCGCGTCCTCGTGTACACCCGCACCACCGGCTACCGCCACGACTCCATCCCGGACGCCGTCGCCGCCGTGCGCACCCTCGGGGCAGCGCACGGCTTCGAGGCCGACGCCACCGAGGACCCCGGCGCCTTCGAGACTCCGCTGGACGCGTACGCGGCCGTCCTCTTCCTGTCCACCAGCGGTGAGGTTCTCACACCGCGGGGCCGCACCCGGCTCGAGGCGTACCTGCGCGGCGGCGGCGGTTTCGTCGGCGTGCACGCGGCCGCGTGCACCGAGTACGACTGGCCGTACTACGGCGAGATGCTGGGCACCTGGTTCACCCGGCACCCCGCGTACCAGCCGGGCAAGGCGGTCGTCGAGGACCACGACCATCCGGCGACCAGGCACCTGCCCGCCGTCTGGGAGTTCACGGACGAGTGGTACGACTTCCGGGCCAGCCCGCGCGGGTCGGTGCGCGTGCTCGCCTCCGCGGACGAATCCTCGTACGAGGGCGGCGGGATGGGCGAGGACCACCCGCTCGTGTGGTGCCGCGAGCAGGGCGCCGGCCGGTTGTTCTACACGGCGCTCGGACACGCCTCCGAGGCGTACGAGGACCCGGACTTCCGTGCCCATCTCCTGGGCGGCATCCGGTGGGCCGCTCAGCTGCCGTAGGGCGGCGGTGGCAGGACACGCCGCCCACCCCGTAGGACCGAGCCGCGCGCCTGGGTAGTGATGTGATGCGGTGAGACGGGCAGCCCCCGGCGTGTGAGGAGAGAGCCGTATGGAGCGTGCGGACGAGGTGGCCGTGAATCCGGCGAGCGCGTCGGACCCCGTGGTCCGCACCCCCTACGGAGCCGTGCGCGGCCGGTACGAGCAAGGCGTAGCCGTCTTCCGCGGCATCCCCTTCGCCGCCCCGCCCTTCGGCCCGCACCGCTTCCGGCCGCCCGTGCCGCCCGAGCCCTGGGACGGGGTGCGGGACGCGGGCGCGTTCGGGCCGACGCCGCCCAAGCCGCCGTACTCGGAGGCCTTCGCCCGCTATCTCTCCGATCCGGTCGTCGCCGGGGACGACTGCCTCAACCTCAATGTGTGGACGCCGGATCCGAGCCCCGGCGCCCGGCTCCCGGTGATGGTGTGGGTGCACGGCGGTGCCCTGACCCGCGGCTCCTCCGCCGTGCCCGTCTACGGCGGCAGCGCCTTCGCCCGCGACGGCGTCGTCCTCGTCTCCTTCAACTACCGCCTGGGCGTGGAGGGCTACGGGCTCTTCCCGGACGCCCCGCCCAACCCCGGGCTGCGCGACCAGCTCGCCGCGCTGGAATGGGTGCACGGCGCCGTCGCCGCGTTCGGCGGCGATCCTGATCGGGTGACCGTCTTCGGTGAGTCCGCAGGTGCGATCAGCATCGGCGCCCTGCTGGCGAGTCCGCGCACCCGGGGGCTGTTCCAGCGGGCGGTGCTGCAGAGCGGGCCGCCGGAGTCGACGGACCGGGACCGGGTCCGGCGTCTGGTGCGGCGCATGGCCACGAGGCTGAAGGTGCCGGCGACGGCGGCCGCGTTCGCCCAGGTGGACCGCACCCTGCTGGCCGACACCCAGGCGGAGGTGGGCCGCCGGGCCAGTCCGATCCTCGGCGGGCCCGCCTTCGGTATCGTCGTCGACGGTGACCTGGTGCCCCGCGACCCGCTGGAGGCACTGCTGGACGGTGCCGCCCCGGACGTCCCCCTGCTCATGGGCTGGACCAGCGAGGAGCACCGGCTGTGGCTCGCGCCGACCGGGCTGACCGACCGTATCGACAGACTGGGCGCGGTCGCCATGGCCGGTGCGATGGCCCGCTGCCACTGCGGCCCCGACGTCCCCCGCGGCTACCGCAACGCCCGTCCGGACGCCCCCATCTCCGACCTGGTGGGCCACATGGTCACGGACTATCTGCTCCGCCATCCCTTGCACCGCCTGGCCGAGTTCCGTGCGGGCGAGGGCCACGCGCCCTCCTATGTCTACGAGTTCGCCTGGCGCTCGGGCCTGCCCGGCCTCGGTGCCTGCCACGCCCTCGAACTGGGCTTCGTCTTCGACAGCGCCGGCGTGCCGGAAGCGGAGAAACTGGCCGGGCCCGACGCGCCCCGCGAACTCGCGCACGAAATGCACACCGCCTGGGTGCGCTTCGCCACGGACGGCGACCCGGGCTGGCCCGCGTGGGACGCCTCGCACCCGGTACGGATCTTCGGCGGCGACGGGGACCCGGTCGTGCATGGCCCCCGGGACACGGAGATGGAGCTGTGGGAGGCCGCACTCATGCCACAGGAGACCGCCGCCGCGCCGGGCGCCGGGAGCGGTTCGCTGCTGCGGGGGGCCGCGCCCTTGTCTGCGGTGCGACGCCTGCGGCGGCCCGGTGGTGTGCGTCGCAGCGACGCGGGGTGAGACCGCCGGGCGGATCTCCGGGACCGTCGCGCGCCCGAAGCGATCAGGCGGACGCCGGGGCCGCCCGAAGCGTCTCGGCGATCGACGCGATCGCCTCCGGACCCACCCGGCAGCACCCGCCGATCAGCCGCGCTCCGGCATCGCGCCAGCCCGTGACCTGGCCGGTGGTGAACGTGCTGCGGCCGTCCCAGGCACGTGCCCGGGCATCCCAGGTCTCGCCGCTGTTCGGGTAGACCACCACGGGTTTGCCCGTCACGCGCGCGGCCGTCTCGACCGCGGCGTCCACGTCCTGAGGCGCGCAGCAGTTGACGCCCACCGCGATCACCTCGTCCGCGTCGGCGGCCAGGGCGAACGCCTCCTCCAGTGGCTGTCCCGCGCGCGTACGGTCGCCGAAGACGGTGTACGACAGCCAGGCCGGGACACCGAGCCCGGACACCGCGCGCAGCAGCGCCGCCGCCTCGTTCGCGTCGGGGACCGTCTCCATGGCCAGCACGTCGGGTCCGGCCGCGGCCAGCGCCTCCAGGCGGGGACGGTGGAAGGCCTCCAGCTCGGCGACCGTGAGGCCGTAGCGGCCCCGGTACTCGGAGCCGTCCGCGAGCATCGCCCCGTACGGCCCGACGGACGCCGCCACCCACAGAGGCCGGGTGGCACCCTTGGCCCGCGCCCGCTCCGCCGCCTCGCGCGCCAGGTCCACGCTCAGGGCGAGGAGTCCGGCCGCCCGCTCGCGGTCGATGCCACGCCCCGCGAAGCCTTCGAACGTCGCCTGGTAGCTGGACGTGATCGCCACGTCCGCGCCCGCCTCGAAGTACGCGAGGTGCGCCTCGACGATCGCCTCCGGGCGCTCCGCGAGCAGCCGCGCCGACCACAGCTCGTCGCTCAGGTCGTGCCCGGCCGACTCGAGCTGGTTCGACATACCGCCGTCGAGGACGAGCGTTCCGGTGGCGAGGGCCTCGGCGAGCGCGGGAGTGGTGTTGCTGGTCATGCCATCAAGCCAATCGACGGGCGGGTGGACACCCGGGGGTGTCCGGTACGTGGGCGAGTACCCGAGACGCAGGAGGGAGGCGGTTGTCATGATAAATCGACCAGCATATGGAATGCGCCCGGCCGGTCCGGTGCGCGATCTGATCGTCGCAGCGTTCGTCTGGCTGCCGGTCCCGGACGACGACCGGTTAACCTGCGCGCGGCCCGGGAGACCGCCGGGGCGGCCGGCTCGGCGCGGAGCGCCCGCGGGCGGCGCCTTGTCCGCCGATGCCGGCCGCCGCGCGGACCACGGGCCTCGATCCTCAAATGGCCTCAGGCGCCGTCACCTTCACACGTCGCGCGGTGAATAATGGACCGCCCTGCGTCCGTGACAGCGTTCAGGGTGGTCGCAGGGGTGGGGGAGTGGGGAGATACAGGTGTCCACCGAGCGGCAGCGGCAGGAGCTGGCCCAGTTCATCCGCAGCCGCCGTGAGCGGCGCAGGTCCGAGGACGTGGGTATTCCGGCCGGTGGCAACAGACGTACCCCACCCAGCGTCACCGGGCCGTTGTAGTCGAAGGTGAGGAGTGACCGCCGGCCGCTCGCCTCATGCAGGTTGATGTACACGGTGTCCTTGGTGCCTGGCATGAAGATCCGGTGTGTGGTCCCGTCCCCCCACCGCACGTTCGCGCCCTCGATGTTGGTACCCCGCTTGTTCACCTGGTGCGGGACGGCCCGCCAGTTGAGAGTGCGTGAGATGAGACGTGCGTACGGGATCCTCCTCGCCCTGTGTCTGGCTCTGGCCGGCGCCCTGGCCGCCGCCGGTCCCGTCCTGGCCGCGGCCCGACCGTCACCAACGGCACACAGTTCAGGGACACGTCGGGCAGCGTGGTCCACGCCCACGGGGGCGGTGTCATCAAGGTCGGCGGCTACTACTACTGGTTCGGCAAGGACCGCAACGCCGACAACACCTTCACGTGACGCCGATGGTGGCGACCGCCGAGCACGTCCGGCTGACAAACGTCCGTCCACGGCGCGACGGTGTACGAGGGTCTGGTGCGCGACGCGCCGGTGGCGCAAGATCTGATACCGGAGGGTCTTTCACGTTGACGGTGGCCCCCTCCCGTGGAGGCCGAGCGCACCAGGCGTACGGCCCCCGCCCACAGCCCCTGGGGCGTCCCGACCGGAACCGGGGCGCCCCAGGTCCGCGTTGCACACTTCGGCGCACCGAAACGACGGGCCCTTACGTTTCGGGTCATGACCGATTCCGTACCGCAAGAGCCCGCCGAGGCCGTCACCGCCATGGTCGACCACGTCCTCGCGCTCGCGGCCACCCGGACCGCCTGGGACGGGAAGCCTCGGCACGTCGACGACCGCGTGTACACCTCGCACAAGGCGATCCGCCGCGTGGCCGACCATCTCATCGACCATCTGGCGCCGGGGTCAGCCATCGTCCTTCTTCTCCTCGCGGGGCCATTGCTGCAACGCCACGTGCAAGGCGTCGACGGCCCTGTCCCAGGACGCCTGTACGTCCCGGGACGCGCCGAAGCCGCCGGTGGCCTCGAGGGCGCAGTAGCCGTGGAAGGTGCTGCGCAGCAGGCGTACGGCGTCGGTGAGGTCGGGTTCGTCGAGACCGTAGGCGCGGAGCATGCCGTAGGTGATCTCGGCGGTGCGGCGCATGGCGGGGGAGTCGGCGACGAGGGACTGGTCCATACGGATCTGGGTGGCCGCATACCGCCCCGGGTGCCGGTGGGCGTACTCCCGGTACGCGCCCGCGAAGGCGGTCAGCGCGTCCTTGCCGGCGCGTCCGGCGACCGCCATGGCGATCCGGTCGATCATCTCGCCGCCCGCGAGCAGAGCGACGCGGGTGCGCAGGTCCTGCAGATTGCTGATGTGCGAGTACAGGCTCGCGTCCTTCACCCCGAAGCGCCGCGCGAGTGCGGACAGCGTGACGTTGTCGAAGCCGACCTCGTCCGCGAGGTCGGCTGCGGCTGCGACGAGGCGCTCCGCGGTGAGACCGGCACGGGCCATGGCGCTCAGAAGCGGTTTCGTCCGTGCGCGGCAAACCCCAGGAACTCCGACGAGGCGGCGGGAGAGAGGGTGAGCTGCGGGCCAGGGGTGTTCTTGGAGTCGCGGATGTGGATGGTGGTGGGGCAGAGGGCTACTGCTACGCAGTCGCCGGAGTCATCGCCGCTGTAGCTGCTCTTGAACCAAGCCGGTTCGGTGGTGGTCATAGCCCCTCGCATCCGTTCCAGCAGGCCCCTGGAATCGCCGTGTGAGCGCAGTTTCGCACAACGCACGTGGAGGGCACTGATCGATTTCGGGTCGTCGATGAACTGGCCGCTCCGCTGCCCTTCGCAGTCCCGAACCACTCGTGGCGCCCAGTCAGCGTGGCGGGGCGCACGCCGCGACGCACGCTCCGCGGTCGAAGAGTGCGCGGCGTACGGTCACTGGCGCTGGCGGCGGTCCGGTTGCCGGAGTTGGTCCCGAACGCCCGGTGCTGCGAACGTCCGCGCCGCCGACGCGGGCCGCGGAGGCCGGGTACCGTCCCGTCAGAACGGTCCCGCGGTGCGACGAAGCTCCTCCGCGTCGGCTGTGGCCCCAGCCCGTTCGAACAGTCGCAGTGCGTCCCGCCAAGTGGAGCGTGCGCTGTCGGCTCCTTCGATGATGAATCAGGTGGTGGTTGACGGTTTGGTTGGTCATGTAGGAGGACGGTGCCACCTGGACGGTCCAGGCACGGGGGTCCTGGCCGATGACCGGAGGCCACAGGAATGCGCCTCGGCCGCCGCGGGGTCGGCGGCCCCGGCGGGCGGGGCGGATATCAGGGCTTCCGTGACAGCGAGTGCGGCCGCGGCTGTCGTGAGGACCGATCTGCGGGTGGCTGTGCCGGTGCGCGTCAACTGTGCATCCCTTCCGTCGTCATGAAGGCGGTGCGGTACGGCTCCTTGCGGCGGTGGTGCGTTTGGCGGGCTGCGCTTGTCCTCTGCGGGGCGCCTGGAGCGCGCCTTCGAGTGCGAAGGTCGCGGCTCCGAGGCACACCGGGTCGGTGGGAATGGAAGACAGGACGATCTCGGTGGCGGCGAACGGCCGTCTCAGCGCGTGCCGGCCGACGGCCTCACGCACCTCGTTCAGCAGCGGCTCGCCGAGCGTGGCCGCGACCCAGCTGCTGAGCACGACCACCTCCGGGTTGAGGAGGTTGACCAGGTCGCCGATCCCCGCGCCGAGGTAACGGCCGGTGTCCCGGACGACCTTGAGCGCGACCGGGTCCTGTGCGGCCACTCCGTGGGCGAGGGCGTCGATGGTCGCGGTCTGGTCCTCGGGGTGCAGCAGGGAACTGCGCGGGCTGAGCTCCCGCAGGTTGAGCATGATGCCGGGTGCCCCGACGTAGGTCTCCACGCAGCCGTGGTTGCCGCAGTGGCACAGCCGCCCGTCCAGCACCAGCGTCGTATGGCCCCACTCGCCGGCGCTGTTGCTGACGCCGCGGTGCAGCCCGCCGCCCAGCGCGAGCCCGGCTCCGACGCCGGTGCCCAGGTTGACGACCACGGCGTCCCCGCGTCCGCGGGCCGAGCCGAACCACAGCTCGGCGACCGCGCAGGCGCGCAGCGGGTTGTCCAGGTACAGGGGGTAGGCGATGTGCTCGGCGAGCAGGTCCAGCAGTGGCACGTCGTGCCAGTCCCAGTTCGGTGCGTACTCCGAGACGCCCCGGTCGCGGTCGACCTGGCCCGGCACGCTGACGCCCACGCCCAGGACACGGGCGCCCTCCACACCGGCCTGGGTGACCACCGAGCCGACGGCCGCGGCCACATGGGCGACCACCTGCTCCGGACGGTTCTCGCCGGGACGCATGTCCTCGGCGGCGCGGGCCAGCATGTTCAGCGCCAGGTCGAACAGCTCTACGCGCACGTACGTCTCCGCGATGTCGACGCCGATCAGCGCGCCCCCGGACGCGTTGACGGCGATCAGTCCGCGCGGCCGGCCGCCCGCCGAGTCCTCGAAGCCGACCTCGGTCAGCATGCCGAGGTCGAGGAGCTCGCCGACGAGCGTGGCGACCGTCGCCAGGCTGAGCCCGGTGGCGGCCGCCAGCTCCTGCCGGGACGTGGGCGACCGGGCGATGATCTGGCGCAGCACCTCGTAACGGTTCGCGGTGCGAATGTCGCGTGAGGTGCGCTTCGCGGGCACGTTTCCTGGGTCCCTCCGGGCCATTGGCGAGGCCCAGTGCCTCGGCGCGGCGTGAGCCTACGGCGCGGAGGGGCCTTCTACAAGGAGTTAGGAAAGGGGGTTTATGAAGTCGCCGTTCAGAGCAGTCCGAGGGTTTCCCGGACGAACGCGTTGCGGAACTTGCCCGCCGGGTCCAGCTTCGCCGCCAGCGCAGCGAAGTCGCCGAGCCGGGGGTAGCGCTCATGGAGCACCTGAGCCGGCACGGTGAACACCTTGCCCCAGTGTGGGCGTGCCTGGAAGGCGTCGAGCGCCTCCTCCACCCGCCGCACCACGGGCAGGACGGCCGCCGTGTCCTCGACCCAGGTGAAGTGCACCGCGACGGTGTCCCGGCCGTAGGCGGGGCTCAGCCACTGCGCGTCGGCGGCAACCGTCCGCACCTCGCAGGTCTGCAGCACCGGCGCCACCGTCGTGCGGATCGCGTCCAGGGCGTGCAGTGCGTCGAAAGCGTACGGGCGCGGCAGCAGGTACTCCGACTGCAGTTCGGCACCGCTGCTCGGCATGAAGTCCGCCCGGAAGTGCGGGAGCCGCTCGTGCCAGGCGCCGGGGACGCCGAACTGTCCGGTGCAGTTGATCGCCGGCATGCCCGGTACGGGGTGCAGCGCCTCGGTGGCCGGCGCGGCCCACGGGAAGTCCAGCAGTGGCTGGTCGGTGCGCCGCTTCAGCCACACCTGCCGGAACCCCGGCGCGCGCCAGTCGGTGAACAGGCTCACGCTGTAGGCCGTCGCCGTCACGGTCTCGAAGTCCAGTCCCTCCAGGGGCAGTTCGGTGAACACGCGCTGCTCGACCTCGTAGTCCGGCTCCAGGTCGAGGGTGAGCGCGGTGACCACGCCGAGCGCGCCGAGCGCGGTCACGGCGCCGTCGAAGCGGCTCTCGCCCCGGGCGATCCGCACCGTCTCCCCGTCGGCCGTGACCAGCTCCACCTCGCGCACGGCCGAGGCGAGCGAGCCGTTGGTGACGCCCGAGCCGTGTGTGCCGGTCGCCACCGAGCCCGCGACCGAAATGTGCGGCAGGGATGCCATGTTGTGCAGCGCGAGCCCGTGTTCGTGCACCACACGGGCGAGTTCGGCGTATCGGACGCCCCCGCCGACCCGTACCGTGCGGGCCGCCGTGTCGACATCCACCTCGGCCGGCAGCGCGGCCAGCGAGAGCAGGACGCCGTCGGCGCCCGGTTCGGCGATCTCGTTGAAGGAGTGCCCGCTGCCGAGCACCCGCACGTGCGCGCCGTCCGCGACGAGAGAGCGCAGTGCGTCGAGCGAGTGCGGACGGTGCAGCTCCTTGGCGGCGTAGGTGATGTTGCCCGCCCAGTTGGTCACGGTCGCGGTCATCTCGTCGTCCCTCCCTGTGGCATCCAGAGCCACGAACTCACCGTGAACCTACCTCGGCGACATCGCGTGGTGCGGATTCAGTTGAATGCCAACCTTCAGTCATCTGATTCAGTAAATATCCCTGCCAATGTCTACGATATCGGTAGCCTTCCTGGTCATGGTCCGGTCTCCCCTGCCCGATGCGGCGTCGTTCCGGCGTACATCGCGCGGCGCGAGGGGACCCGGCACAGGTGACGGGCGGGCGGGGGCATACCGTGAGGAGTCGAACGCCTGAGCCGGGAGGAGACACGGGATGGGCAGCCGCACCGCACTGGTCGAGGATCTGATGGAGCGATTCCCGCACGTACCGCGGGAAGCCGTCTTCAAAGAGGACCTGCTGCGCGGAGGTGTGGCCTTCGACGCGTCCGCCCTCTCCGACAACGAGAACGGCGAGGTCAAGCCGAAGTCGTACTTCATCTTCTCCTTCGACCACGGCACCCTGCCCGAACTGGGCGAGGCGGCGCTGCGGCGCCCGCCCGAGGAGATCATCCTCACCGGCGGTCCCTACGACCTGCGGCGGACCGTCGTCTCCGTCCGGGTCAATCCGGCCTCGCCCTACCGTGTGGCCGCCGACGAGGAAGGGCTGCTCGGGCTCTACCTCGACGGGCGGCGGATCGCGGACGTCGGAGTACCGCCCATGCCTGAGTACTACCGGCACACCCTCTCCAACGGGAAGTCCGTGATGGAGGTGGCCCCGACCATCCAGTGGGGTTATCTGATCTACCTCACCGTCTTCCGCGTCTGCCAGTACTTCGGCGCCAAGGAGGAGTGCCAGTACTGCGACATCAACCACAACTGGCGCCAGCACAAGGCGGCCGGGCGGCCCTACACCGGCGTGAAGGACGTCGAGGAGGTCCTCGAGGCGCTGGAGATCATCGACCGGTACGACACCCAGAAGGCGTCCACCGCCTACACGCTCACCGGTGGCGCGATCACCTCCAAGGTGGCGGGCCGCGACGAGGCCGACTTCTACGGGCACTACGCCAAGGCCATCGAGGAGCGCTTCCCGGGCCGCTGGATCGGCAAGGTCGTCGCACAGGCGTTGCCGAAGGACGACGTGCAGCGGTTCAAGGACTACGGGGTGCAGATCTACCACCCCAACTACGAGGTGTGGGACCGGCGCCTGTTCGAGTTGTACTGCCCCGGCAAGGAGCGGTATGTCGGGCGCGACGAGTGGCACCGGCGCATCCTCGACTCGGCGGAGGTCTTCGGCGCCCGTAACGTGATCCCCAACTTCGTGGCGGGTGTCGAGATGGCCGGGCCCTTCGGCTTCACCACGGTCGACGAGGCGATCGCCTCGACCACGGAGGGCCTGCGCTTCTTCATGTCGCACGGCATCACGCCCCGCTTCACCACCTGGTGCCCGGAGCCCACCACCCCGCTCGGCAAGGCCAACCCGCAGGGTGCGCCGCTGGAGTACCACATCCGCCTGCTCGAGGCCTACCGCGCCACGATGGACGACTTCGGGCTCTCCTCGCCCCCCGGCTACGGCCCACCCGGACCCGGCCGCGCGGTGTTCTCCGTCAGCTCCTTCATGGACAGCCTTCCGGCGAAGGAAGGAGCCGAAGAGCCGTCCCACGCGTAACGGTGCAATCGCGTGCCCCACACGCTGAGTCGAAGTGGGGTCGCGATCCGTACAACTCAACAGCGCGCGACCACTGGTAACGGCAATTGAATACGCCGCTTGTCAGTTGTGTGAGAAGCGTGAAAGGCTCTGGGCCTGTCGTGAGGCGACCCTCAACTCCCGTGTATCCCGGGCGAGTTGACTTTGCTTGTGGAAGCAGTTGATGCAGGAGCCCCCATGCCCGACCTGCCGAGCCCCCAGGACGCCGCCGAGGCCGCGCTGTTCTCGGAGAGCTGGGACGCGGTGCTGTCGTACGCCGACCTGTGCACGTCCGGATCGGCGGCCGGCAGGCAGCTGGCCACCGAGGCGTTCACGCACGGCATCCAGGAGGCCCGCGCCACCGAGGCCCAGGGCCGGGCCGGCGGGCGCCGCACCCCGCGGCTGCCCGGAATCCCCCTGCTGCTGACGGCGGTGCGCAACACCGCCGCGGCATGGGAGGCGGAGGGCAGGGGGCACCGGCTCGACCCCGATCTTCGGTTGTGGCTCAACTCCGAGAAGGCCGCACGGTACACCGGACCGCCCCTCCAGCGTCCGTTGGCCCTTCGCGGACTCAAGGACATGCAGGAGCCGGACGCCGCGCTGCTGTGGCTGACGGAGGTCGAGGCGCTGCCGCTGTCCGACGTGGCGCGCCGGCTCGGTCTGGACCCGGCGGCCGCGGCCGCCGAACTCGCCCAGGTGCGGGCGCTGTTCCGGGACCGTTGCCAGCGCAACCACCTGGACACGCCCATGGACCCCGACTGCCGCAGCTACGCCCGGCTCCTCGACGCGGTCACCCGCGCACCGGAGGCCGAGACGCCCGCGGACCTCTCGCGGCACCTCGCCACCTGCGTGGAGTGCGCGGAGGCGGCGGCCTGCCTGCGGCTGCACGGCGGGGGGACGCCCGCCGCGCTGGCCGGGGGAGTGATCGGCTGGGGCGGGCTCGCGTATCTGGAGCGGCGGCGCCGGGCGGCGGAGGCCGGGCTGAGCGGCGGGCGCACGGACGCCGGCACGGACCGGGGCATCGCCGTGGGCACCGTGCCGCGGCCCCGGATCGGCCGCGCCGGGATCCTGGCCGCCGCCGTCACCGTGTCGGCGCTGGCACTGACGGTCTCCCTCATGCAACTCGGTGACTCCGGCGGGCAGACCGCCGCGCGCGGCGCATCGGCCGGCAGCCGGCCCGTCGCCGACCCGGCGACCTCCGTGCCGTCCCTCGGCTCGGTCCCGGGCAACGGTGCGGGCGGCACCTTGGCGACCTCGCGCCCGTCCGCCCCGGCCACCGGGACGAAGAGCGGGGACTCCGACACCGAACCGCAGGGCAGGTCAACGAGCCCGGTGAAGGACTCGCCCACCGCGTCCACACCGGGCGAGGACACCGCGGCGCCCTGCCGGGTGAAGTACCACGTGGACAGCGAGTGGCCGGAGGGTTTCCAGGCGACGGTCACGGTCACCTCGAGCAGGGCGCTCGAGGACTGGAGCATCGGCTGGACGTTCAAGGACGGCCAGCGCATCACCCAGATGTGGGACGGCACCTTCACCCAGGCCGGCTCTGAGGTGACCGCGAGGGCCGCCGACTACAACAAGAAGGTCGCCGCGAACGGCACCTTCGCGGTCGGCTTCCTCTCCTCGTGGCACGGCGGCAACGCGGAGCCGCACGACTTCACGGTGAACGGGGTCGGCTGCTCCACGGCGGGCTGACCCCGGCCCGGATCCCGCCCTGGGTCACGGGTTGCTCGCGGCGCCGATGATGGAGGACATGATCCTGTCCTGTGGTGTGGTCGGCACATGGAAGAAGCCGTTGTTGCGGCCGAGCCGCAGCACCGCCGCCCGGTCCGCGACGGCCTTGACGTCTCCCATGTTGTGACTGATGAGGATCACCCCCGCCCCCTGCTCACGGAGTTCGTCGACCAGGTCGAGGAGATGGCCCGCCTGCCGGAGGTCGAGGGCTGCGGTCGGTTCGTCGAGGAGGACGGCCTTCGGCCTGCACAGGAGTGCTGGGCGGCCCGGGCGGTCCTGATCTGCACGGCCCGGCCCTCCCACTCGATGACGCCCTTGTCGGCGGGGACCCCGGCGATGACCCTGATGAGGGTGGACCTGCCCGCACCGTTGTCGCCCGGAAGGGCGACCACCTCACCTCTGTGAACCTCCAGGTCGACGTCCTGAAGGGCCTGGACGGCACCGAACCGTCGGAGATGCCGCGCAGCGCCAGCAGGGGCGGCTCAGTCACGCGAACCTCACCTCCTCCGCACCACGGCCGTGAACCCGCACGGCCTCGGCGGAACCAGCCTCTTCGGCGGCCGGGGGAGCGTGCTCGGCACCCTCATCGGAACCCTCATCGTCAACGTGCTCCGCTCCGGTCTACCAGGCCGTCGCCACCGGGACCCTCGTCGTCGTCGCGGTGGGTCTCGACCAGATCCTCCGCAGAAGTGCCCCGCGTGACACCGAGGCACGACCCGCCGACACCGGCCGGAAATACGGTGGCACGCGCTCCACGGGCCCCACTATGGTGGGGCTGCTTCTCGCGGCGGCCGTCGGCCACCGCTGCCGGCCGAGTGGAGAACGGGAGGTGTCGACCGATGACTGTCCTTGCGATGGGCGCTGCCCGCATTCAGGAGTTCATCAAGTCCACCTCCGTGGCTACCGGCTGACACCTCGTCCGAGGAGCGCGTACGCGCCCACCGGGGCCACCCTTGTGAAGGGTCTCCCTTGACTTCCACCTCTGCTTTCTCCGCGTTCTCCGCCCTCGTCCCCTACGGCTGGGACGACGCATGGGCGGACGCGTTCGCGCCCTACGACTCCGAAGGACTGCTCGCCGGGCGGGTCGTCCGGGTCGACCGCGGCCAGTGCGATGTGGTCACCGCCGACGGAGTGCTGCGCGCCGACACCGCATTCGTCACCCCGCACGACCCCCTGCGAGTCGTGTGCACCGGCGACTGGGTCGCCGTGGAACCCGCGGGCAACCCCCGCTACGTACGGACGTATCTGCCGCGCCGGACCGCCTTCGTGCGCTCCACCTCCTCCAAGCGCTCCGAGGGGCAGATCCTCGCGGCCAACGTCGACCACGCGGTCGTCGCCGTCTCGCTCGCCGTGGAGCTGGACCTCGGCCGCGTCGAACGCTTCCTCGCGCTGGCCTGGGAGTCCGGGGCACAGCCGGTCGTGGTGCTGACCAAGGCGGATCTGGTGCCGGACCCGGCAACGCTCTCGCACCTCGTCCAGGACGTGGAGACGACCGCGCCCGGGGTGCAGGTGGTGCCGGTCAGCGCGCAGCGGCGAGAAGGGCTCGACGTCCTCGCCGCCATCCTCTCCGGTGACACGTCCGTGCTGCTCGGGCAGTCCGGAGCGGGGAAGTCCACCCTCGCCAACGCGCTGTTCGGAGAGGAAGTCATGGACGTGCAGGCCACGCGCGACATGGACGGCAAGGGCCGGCACACCACGACCACGCGCAATCTGCTCGCGCTGCCGGGCGGCGGAGTCCTCATCGACACGCCCGGGCTCCGCGGGGTGGGGCTCTGGGACGCCGAGACCGGCGTGGGCCAGGTGTTCTCCGAGATCGAGGACCTGGCCAGGGAGTGCCGCTTCCAGGACTGCGCCCACGCCGCGGAGCCGGGGTGCGCTGTGCGTGGCGCGGTGGAGGCCGGGGAGCTGCCCGAGCGGCGGCTGGAGAGCTACCGGAAGCTGTTGCGCGAGAACCAGTGGATCGTGGCCAAGACGGACGCGCGGGTGCGGGCCGAGCTGCGCCGGGAGTGGAAACGGAGGGGAGCGCAGGGGAAGGCTGCGATGGAGGCGAAGCGGGGGCGGTGGCGGTAGACCGCCGCAGCGGCACGATTGCCCATGGCTCCATGGCTCCATAGCGCCGCAGCGCCGTGTCCGAATCCCGCCAGCCCCGGTCCCTGCCTTCGGCGAGACTGGAAGGCGTGACCCAGGAAGACACCAGGTACGAGGCGGTGCGCAGCCGGGACGCCCGGTTCGACGGTGAGTTCTTCTTCGCCGTCGAGACGACCGGGATCTACTGCCGTCCCAGCTGCCCCGCCGTGACGCCCAAGCGGCGGAACGTGCGGTTCTATCCGACGGCCGCCGCCGCGCAGAGCGCCGGGTTCCGGGCCTGCCGGCGGTGCCGTCCGGACGCCGTCCCCGGCTCGGCGGAGTGGGACGTGCGCGCGGACGTCGTGGGGCGCGCCATGCGTCTGATCAAGGACGGCGTCGTCGACCGGGAAGGCGTCGACGGGCTCGCCCGGCGCCTTGGCTACAGCGCCCGTCAGGTGCAGCGGCAGCTCACCGCCGAGGTCGGCGCCGGACCCGTCGCGCTCGCCCGGGCCCAGCGCGCCCACACCGCCCGCGTCCTGCTGCAGACCACCGCGCTGCCGGTCACGGAGATCGCCTTCGCGGCCGGGTTCGCCAGCGTGCGCCAGTTCAACGACACGATCAAGGCGGTGTATGCCGCCACCCCGAGAGGGCTGCGTGCCGCCGCACCGCGAGGCGGCTCGGCCGCCCGACGCGCGGCCGAGCCGTCAAGGGGGATCCCGCTGCGGCTCGCATACCGCGGTCCGTACCAGTCCAGCGCCGTGTTCGAGCTGCTCGCCCGTGAGGCGGTGCCGGGCATCGAGGAGGTTGGGGGCCCGCGCGGACGGCGCACCTACCGTCGCGCGCTCCGGCTGCCCTACGGCACCGCTGTCGTCTCCGTGGACGAGCGGCCCGGCCGCCCGGCGTCCCGGTCGCACGAGGTCGGCCACGCCGGCGGCTGGCTCGACGCCCGGCTGCATCTCACCGACCCCCGCGACCTCACCACCGCCGTTCAGCGGCTGCGGCGGCTGCTCGACCTCGACGCCGATCCGTACGCCGTCGACGAGCGTCTCGCCGCCGACCCCCGTCTCGCCCCGTTGGTCGCCGCCCGTCCCGGTCTGCGCTCTCCGGGCGCGGCCGACCCGGAGGAGTTCGCGGTGCGCGCGCTCGTCGGGCGGAGCCGGGCCGAGGAGCTCGTCCGTCGGTACGGGAAGGCGCTCGACTCCCCGTACGGCACCCTCACCCACGTGTTCCCGGAACCGGCCGCACTCGCCGAGGCCGAGCCGCACGGCCCGCCGGCCGCCCTCGCCTCGGCCCTCGCCGACGGCATCCTCCGCCTGGACGCGGGCGCCGACCGCGACGATGCCCACGAGGCTCTGCTCGCCCTGCCGGGCATGGATCCGCACACCGCCGCGCTCATCCGCACCCGCGCCCTCGGCGACCCTGACGTGGCACCGCCGGGCGAGGACGTCCCCGACGCCTGGCGCCCGTGGCGCTCGTACGCTCTCCAGCACATCCGGACGGCCGGCGAACCGACCCCGGACGAACAGGAAGAACTCTGATCATGGCTCTGCACGATCGTGTCCACTACACGACCCTCGACAGTCCCGTCGGCGTGCTGCTCCTCACCGCCGACGAGTCCGGCGCCCTCACTTCCCTGTCCGTGCCCGGTCAGAAGGGCGGCCGCATCCTCCAGCCGGAATGGCGGCACGCTCCCGGTCTCTTCCGGGAGGCGGAGCGGCAGCTCGCCGCTTACTTCGCCGGTGAACTCAAGGAGTTCGAGCTGGAGTTGCGTACGGATGGCACCGAGTTCCGGGAGCGGGTCTGGGCGGCGCTCGACTCCGTGCCCTACGGCGCGACCACGACGTACGGTGCGATCGCCGCCCGGATCGGCGCGTCCCGGGCCGCCGTCCGCGCCATCGGCGGTGCGATCGGCGCCAATCCGCTGCTCATCGTCCGCCCCTGCCACCGTGTGATCGGCGCGGACGGCTCCCTGACCGGCTACGCGGGCGGCCTCGACCGCAAGCTGAGGCTGCTCACGCTGGAGGGTGTGCGCCCGCTGCCCTAGGGTTGCTCCTCCAGACCCCAGCTGTGGATCCGCCGAGGCCGGATCCGGATCACCTCGTCGCTGAAGTGCGGCCCCAAGTCGTGCGGGCCGGTGAGGAGTTCCGCATCCCCGCGGATGTCGACCCCGCGCACCCGCCACGGGCTCAGGCTCACGATGTCGTCGACGACCAGCGCCACCTTGGGGTTCTTCCGCAGGTTCCGCCACTTCTTGGTGGCGCCCATCGCGTGGCCGCCGATCAGGAGCGTTCCGTCTTCCTGGAGGCAGAACCCGACCGGGTTGGCCTGCGGTTGTCCATGCGGATCGACGGTGGCCAGCCGCCCCAGTCGCTGAGAGCTCAGATACGCGCGTTCGGCCTCGCTGAATTCGCCCATGCCGACAGCCAAACACTCCTGCTGCGAGTACCGCACCGGCCTGACCGAACTGCTGGAGTACCTGGCGGCGTTTTTTGCTCGCATTCAGCTCACGATGTCTTGATCGGATGCCACCAGCAGCATGCCCACCTGTCGAACGATACGCATCGTTTCGTTGGTGGGCCTGCATGTCCTGGATGGCCGGCTGCGCATCGTCCGCGTGAACACGACGACGCACGCGCTGCTCGATGTCCCGGTCGACTCTCTGCTGGACAGGGTCTTCACCGAGGCCTACCGGCTCGCGGCCCCCGAGGAGGAGGTGGCGGCGGCCCACCGGGTTCTGGAGAGCGGCACGCCGGCGCTCGACCGTCTGGTGCGATCCACGCTGGGGTCCGCCGGTCGCACGCACAGGGTCCATTCCGTCTCCTACCTACGTCTGGAGAGCGAGTGCGGTGAGGTTCTGGGTCTGGTTGCCTCGCCTCTCGACGACGATCTCGCCGAACGCCTCGTCCAACTCGTCACCCACTCCACAGGCCTCACCTCCCGCCCACCCACGTCGTCCCACTGAACCAGCAGGCCACCCGGCGTACAGCAGGCGGACCGCGCTCGGGTCATCCGCGATGCTGCGCATGGGCCGGGTGAGCCGTCCGGTGGGATCCGCCCAGCGCCGTCCCCGGAAGACAGTTGACGAACTTCTGGACGAAGCCGGCGGCGACGCGTGCGTCCGTACGTGTGACGGGGTGTTAACTCGTCGCTGTGCCACGGGAAGTGATGGGAGGCTTCCCGGCCCCGCGTCCCGGGGCCGCCCGTGAGGAGAGGGCGTGTCCGTATGAACCACCTGGCCTGCGTGTCGGGAACCCTGCGCCGCTGCCTCGCCGTTGTGGCCCTGACTCTCGTGTCGACCGCGGCCGCCTTCCCTGGAGCGTCCACCCGTGTCGAGACGGCCCCGCGGTGGACCGGCACGTGGGAGGCCGCCCCCTCCGGAACCGCCCCCGCCCAGCCGGGCGCCTCGTTCCGCAACGTCGTGCACACCAGCGTCGGCGGCGACGCCGCCCGCATCCGCGTCTCCAATCGCCTCGGCACCGCCCCGCTACGGCTCGACGCCGTCACCGTCGCGGTGCAGCGGCCGGACGCGCCCACCGGAGCCGAGGCCGTCCAGGGCTCCCTGCGCACTGCCACCTTCGCCGGTGCCACCTCCGTGATCGTCCCCGTGGGTCAGGACCGCGTCACCGACCCCGTCCGTCTGCGCGTCCCGGCGGACGCCAACCTCCTCGTCACCGTGCACACGCCCACCGACTCCGGTCCGGCGACCTACCACCGCACCGCCCTGCAGACCAACTACCTCGCCCGGGACGGGAACCGTGCCGCCGACACCGGCGGAGCCGCGTACACCACCACGGTCTCCCACTGGTACTACGTGACCGGCGTCGACGTCCTGCGTCCGGCCGCCGCCGGCAGTGTGGTGGCGCTCGGCGACTCCCTCACCGACGGCAACGGGTCCTCCCACGGTGCCAACCAGCGCTGGCCCGACCTGCTCTCGGAGCGTCTGCGCGGGCTGCCCGAGGGTCGCAGGCCCGGAGTCCTGAACGCCGGGATCGCCGGCAACCGCCTCCTCCTCGACGGGGTCGGACCGAGCGCCCTGGCCCGCCTGGACGCCGACGTCCTCACCCGCACCGGAGCACGTACGGTGGTCGTCCTGGAGGGCGTCAACGACCTCACGGGCACACCGCCCCAGACCGATCCGGGCGCCTTCGTGCGGGCGTATCGCCTGGTCGTGGCCCGCGCGCACGCCCACGGCCTCCGTGTCATCGGCGCCACCCTCACTCCGTTCGGCGGCCACCGGGGCTGGACGCCGGGCCGTGAGGGCCTCCGGCACGAGATCAACGCCCTCATCCGCAGCGGACTCTTCGACGGGGTCGCGGACTTCGACAGGGCAGTCCGCGACCCCGCCCGCCCCGATCGCATCCAGCCGGCCTACGACCCGGGCGACCACCTCCACTTCAACGACGCGGGCATGAAGGCGCTCGCCGACGCGATCGACGTGGCAGCTCTCGTCCGGTGACGGTGGGTCAGTAATCCGGTCGCCTGACGGCGACACCCTGTGTGCGTGAAAATCGGTGCGTGGTCGTCCGGCGGACGTCGTCTCGCCTTGGCGCGTTCC